>DASYQW010000078.1 GCA_036005065.1 Candidatus Methylomirabilota bacterium
AGGTTGAACAGGAACGTCCCCACCTTGCCGTCGAGGTCCTGGGCGGGAAGCGCCAGGGTCCGGGAGGAGATCGCCGGGTTGATGGTGTGGGGGAGGAACGTGTCGTCCTGCAGCCGGAGGCTGTAGGCGGCGTTGGCGGTCACCCGGGTCCGCATCGGGAGGTTCACGCCACCCGCCAGCCAGACCGTCTGCGCCATGTTCTCCGGCGGCAGCGACGACCGGCCGCGGGCGGGGCCGGCCGCGTCGGCGCCGCAGGCCGCGAGGCGGAAGCAGGGATTGTCGGCCACGACCGCCTGGTTGTCGTTGGTGAAGAGGGAGAGGGTGTAGCCGCCCTGGACCTGCCACCAGCCGCCCGCCCACGTGCCGCGGAGGCGGGCGTCGTGGATCGTCTGGTCGATCGGCTGCAGCACCTCGTAGAAGTTGCCGCCGGGGCTCCCCATCGCCAGGCTGAAGGGCCGCTCCCCGTCCTTCTTGATCCGGGTGTACTCGAGCTTGACGTCGAGGTCCGGCGTCGGGGTCAGCGCGAATTCGAAGCGCCCCTGGTCCCACTGGACGCCGACGTCGCGCGTGGGCGCCCGGTTGTACGCCGCCAGGGGGGGCCGGGGCGTGGGCAGGGTGAAGACCCCGGGAGACGGCTCACTGGCGAGGAGCCGCGCATTGGTCGAGAGCAGGTGCGGAATCTGGTTCCAGTCGAAGTCGAATCGCCAGACGCCGCTGCGGCCCGTGGACAGGAAGAACTCCTGGTCGTCCTGCCCGATCTTGTCGCCGCCCAGCTCGGTGGCGTAGCTCTCGTCCGGCCGGAAGAGCCGCAGGCGGAAGGCGCCGAAGGGCTGCTCCGAGAGGTCGCGGTACTCCTCGAGCTTCGCCCGGTTTTCCCTGGCCGGCCGGTCGATGTAGAATCGCCCGCCCAGCTCGACCTCGCCCTCGATCTGCAGCCCGAAGACCGGCGTCTGGGCGGATGCCGTCCCCGTCGCGCCCAGCACCGCCACCGCCGCCAGGACCAGCCGCGCCGTCCGCGCCGACATGACGGCCTCCTATCGGGTGAAGGCGAAGCCCGAGGGATGGTTCGAGCCGTGGATGTTGACGTGACAGCTCGCACACGCCCGCCCGAGGACGAACTTCAGGGAGCCGGGGTCCGTGCCGTACGGGCGGGTCGGGTGCCGCGTCTCGACGTGACACTGCTGGCAGAGTCGCGGCTTGGCGACCTTCAGCATGTTCTCGTGGTTCGAGCCGTGCGGATCGTGACAGTTCGTGCAGCTCTCCGTCACCGGCGCGTGCTCCCACAGGAACGGCCCCCGCTTCTCGGCGTGGCAGGTGAAGCAGGTGTCGTTGACGGAGTTCTCCTTGAGCAGGGTGGGCGTGACCGAGCCGTGGGGATTGTGGCACGAGGTGCAGGTCATCTTGCCTTCGCGCAGCGGCATGTGGGAGGAGCGCATCTGCTGAGCCCGCCGCTCGAGGTGGCACTGCCCGCAGGTCTCGATCTCGGTCGCCTTGGCGAGCTGGAACTTCGGCGAGACGTCTTCCATGATGCGGTGGCAGTTCGTGCAGGCGACGTCCCGCGACTCGTGGGGGCTGCCCTGCCAGAAGAGGCGAGCGGTCCGCTCGTGGCACGTGAGGCAGACGGCGTTCCGCTGCTCGACCGGCGTCGGATCTTTCTTCCCGAACGAGATCAGGCCGCCGACGCCCTTCCCGCCGCCGGCCTCGACGTGCGCCTTGCCCGGGCCGTGACAGGTCTCGCAGGCGGCGCGCTCCCACTCGTTGCGCGGCTGGTGGAGAAAGAGCCGTCCCATCTTCGTGTGGCTGAACTTCTCGAACTGCTCCTGGTGGCAACCCTTGCACGTCTCGGCCCCGACATAGCCGGCCTCCGCGGACGGGGGCGCGAGCGGGCGGGGTGAGGCGGTCTGGACCGGCCGACAGGAGGAGAGCGCGAGGACGATGAGCAGGGCGCCGAGGGCGGGACCGATACCAGCCGACAGACTACTCCGTCGACTCATTCTCAGTGTCTCCCCAAGACGACGAGAAGCGGGCGCAGAATCGGCAGGAGCGTAGCGTGCCCCTTGAAGGGCTGTCAATAGTGCGTTTGCATTATTCCACTGGTGGGGCCACCGATGGCGATCAGCGCACGGGCCCGGCTCGGGAGGTGGGCGCCGCGCCCGGCGGCTCAGCGCCCGTGAAAGAATGGGCGGGGCTCCCGTGCTCATGCTCGACCACGCGCCACCCGATCGGAGGGGGGTAGCTCCCTCCGAGTTCAACTCAGCGGCGCCCGGCCTCCTCGCGCGCGGTCGCCGCCTTCTGGCGCGCCAGCTCGAGGAGCGCGTCGGCCGCCAGCGGGTTGTGGGCCGGACGCGCGGCGCGGACGAGCCCCAGGGCCTCGCGCGCGTCTTTGATGAGCGCCTCCGCGCCGGCCGCCGGCGTCCCGACCTGGCGGGCGCTCGCCACGGCCGTTCCCGCCTGCTGGAGGGCCGAGGCGGTCCGGGCGGCGTCCTTGTCGAACCCCGCCGTCCACTCCCCGAGGAGCGCCAGGTACGGGGCTTCGTGACAGCCGAGGCACTTCTCACCGACTGCCCGGCGCGAGTGCTTCCGGGAGAAGTCATGACAGCCCGTGCAGGGGACGGCTTCGGCCATGATGTTCGGCTCGACCTTGACGAGAGTCGTCGCCACCTGGCCCCGGTAGAAGGCCGCCTGGGCGCGGTGGCAAGACTCGCACCGATCGTTCTGCGGGCTGTGGTGACAGGACGAGCAGGTCGCCGGCGTCGCCGTCACCGCCTTGTGGACCTCCGCCGAGTGGCAGACGGTGCACACCGCTCCGAACTCGGCGACGTGCCGGCCGTGCGGAACTCGCTGCGTACCGAATGTCACCGTCTCTCGGAACTTCACTCGGGCTTGCTCGTGACAGAGGACGCCGCAGTAGCCACCGCGCACGAGCGTGTCATCCGCCTTGACCGGCGCCTTGCCCAGCAAGGGCATCGCCTCGTCCAGCCACCCGTTCGCCAGCTTCAAGAGGTCGCCGGCGTAGAAGACGTTGTGGACGCCCTTCCCGAAGGCGACGAAGCGCGTGTTGAACTCCGCGTCGCCGACGAGACGCCCGGCCCGCGCCTGCTTGGGATCCTTCGTTTTCGCCTCCGACAGCGCCATCCGCGCCGCCGCCAGCTTCGGCGCGATGATCGCCTGCATCCTGGCGAGGGTCGTCACCCAGCGCTCGAGCATTCCCCGGTACTTCCCGCCGTGACAGCCGACGCATGCCTGCTCGCTCGGCCGAAACGTCTGCCCGACCAGCCGGGCCCGCTCCGCCTCCTCCTTGGGCGCGATGTGGCAGGCGACACACTCCACGCGTACCTGGAGCATGTGGCTCGGGATCATCGGCGCCCCTCGCCCGCCGGTGCCGAGGTACATCCGCACCACGCCCTGGTGCTTGCCCACGTGGCACTTCTGGCAGTCGAGCTCGCCGCCCGGGTGCGGGGCGGACGGCGGGCGCGCCTCGGCGCCGCGCCCCGGCGTGGATGGCGGCGTCTGGGCGGGCTGAGCCGAGGCGCCGGGGCTCCAGCCGGCGACGAGGCCGAGCACGAGAAGGACGAGCGCCCGCCGCGTCACGAGTGGGGGGCGGCGGCCACCACCGCATCCCCCGGCGGGTCCGAAGCCGTCGGGATCCCGATGGGTGGCGGCAGCTTGTGTCGGATCTCGCTGTGGCACCGGATGCACTCGATGGGGTGGCGCGTGACGTGGGCGTCGTGGAGGAGGCGTGTGTCCGCGTAGCGCTGGAGCTTCTCCGGCTGGTTGTGGCAGGTGAGGCACCGCTCGCGCGGGGATTCCCCTTCCCCTTCGACGACGCTCAGATGACACTTCTGGCAGGCCACGCCGCGGCGCACGACGTCCTCGTGGTTGAACCGCACGGCCCCGATCAGGAAGTCGCGCTTCGGGGGTTCGTGACAGCCGGTGCACCCGGCGATCGGCGTGAGCTCGCGGCCGTGCTTCGTCCCTTTGAAATGACAGACGAAGCAGGCCCGCCGATCAACCTCGAAGTGCCGTTCCACGATGATCTGGGAGTGGCAGCTCGTGCAGCGGAGCTGCCGGCCGGTCTTCGCCGGGTCGAGATGCGGCCGGTGGTCGAACCGGATGCCCGGCCCCGAGACGACCATGCCTTGGGCCGCGAGCTGGGCGGACGAGTGACAGCCCGACCGGAGGCAGCTCCCATCCTCGACCTCGGCGAAGGGCTTGGAGTTGTAGGTCCCCGTGGCCCATTTGGCGACCTGGGTCATCGCCTCGAACTTGACCCGGAGCGTGTCGCGGAAGCCGGGGGGGTAATGGCACTGCACGCACGCGACCGCCGCGTGCTTCGAGGCCTTCCAGCCCTGGACGTAGGGGCCCATGATGTGGCACGAGTTGCAGAACCGGGGGCTGCTGCTCACCTGCCAGAGTCCCGCCGTTCCCACGATGCCCACGACGACCACCGCCGCCAGCGCGAGGAGAACGAGACGACGGCGACGGGACCTCCGAGGCGCCCGGCTCGCTTCCGGCAGCCCCTCCGCCGTCATCGGCGCCCGGTCACTGGGGGTGGCACTTCTCGCAGTTGTCGATGGCGAAGACCACCGTCCCGGCGATCTTCGTCTTCCCGTCGTGGCAGCTGCCGCAGAACTTCCCCTGCTGCAGGGCCTCCAGCGTGATCGGACCGGACTGGCCCCGCTTCATCTTGAAGGTCTTCATGTGGCAGGTCGTGCACTTGTCGACCTTGGCCTTGTGCTTGTCGTGGCTGAAGGTGACCGGGCCGGGGCTCGACTCGCCTTTCTCCAGCACGAAGTCGGGCGGCGCCTTGACCTGGCCGAAGCCGGGCACGCCGGCCCCCAGGACCACGCCGAGGCCGGCGGCGAGCGCGAGGCCGATGAGCGCGCTGAATCGCATGGACCGCTCCTCCGGTTATTTCGTCGTCGCGGCGGTCGTGCTCCTCAAGAACTCGACGAGGTTCGCCATCTCGTCGCCCGAGAAGCGCGGGTAGAGAATGCCGAGCCGCCTCGCCGCCCCCGCCATCCGCGGGGCATGGTTCCAGATCGTGGTGGCCCACACCACCGGCGATGCGTAGCGACCGTGGTATGCGGTCAGCTCGATCGCCTCCGTGCCGCCCTCGCCGCGGAGCCGGTGACACTTCAGACACCCCTTCCGAACCAGGACGACCTGGCCCTGGAGGGGGACGGGGGTGGGATCACGGGTGGGGTCGGCCTGGAGATAGGCCATGAGGTCGGCCATCTGCTCGCGGGTCATGTCCGGCCACTTGAGCCCTTCCTGCTCGACGGTGGCGAACATGGCCGGGGCGTGGTTCCAGAGCCGCCCCGCCAGCTCGAGCATGCCCTGGGGCCGGCGGATCGCCTCCAGCGGCGGCCCCATCCCCTGTCCCTCGTCGCGTCGCAGATGGCAGCGCCCACACCCCTTCCCCGCGAACACGGCGCGGCCCCGGGTGGCGTCTCCCGGCGTCTCCCCGGCTGCCGCGGCGCCCAGGACGGCGAGGCCGAGAACCGCGACCCAGGGCGCCGCCAGCCGGGCGCGGATCATCGCGTCGCCACTTCAGTGTAGCCCAGATACGTGAGCACGACGATGAAGAGGATGAGGCCGATGCCGATCCAGGTGAAGACGCGGCCGGGCTGGCCCCGCGCCGCCCGCCGATCCAGGAAGGGAACGAGCAGCAGGAACAGGCCGCCCAGACCGAACCCGACCACGCCGACGATTTCCCCCTCGATGCCCAGAATGTCGCTCGGCAGGTATTTCAGGGCCTTGAACATGAACATGAAGTACCACTCGGGCTTGATCCCGATCGGCGCCGGTGCGAAGGGATCCGCCTTCTTCCCCAGCTCCGTCGGGAAGTAGGCGGCCAGGGCGGCCAGGATGGCCAGCGCCGACAGCCACCCGACCAGGTCGCGCAGGAGGAAGTTCGGGACGAAGGGCATGGTGCGCGGCGCGGCCTGTCGCCGCTCGACGCCGGGGGGAACGCCCATGCCGTGGCGCTGGACCAGGAAGAGGTGAAGACCGAGGAGGCCCATGGTCAGGGCGGGGAGGACCGCCACGTGGATCCCGTAGAAGCGGGTGAGCGTCGCCCCCGTCACCTCGTCGCCGCCGCGGAGGAGCCGGCGGAGGAACGATCCGGCGACGGGCACCGCGCCCGTGATCTCGGTCCCGACCTTGGTGGCGAAGAACGCGAGCTCGTTCCACGGGAGCAGGTAGCCGGTGAAGCCGAACCCCAGGGCCAGGGCCATCAACCCTATCCCCGACACCCAGGTGATCTCGCGCGGCTGACGGTAGGCCTTGAGCAGGAGCACGCTGAAGAGATGGACGAACAGCGTGAAGATCATCAGGTTCGCCGACCAGGCGTGGATCGAGCGGATGAGCCAGCCGAACTCCACCTCCGCCATCAGGAACTGGACCGACTCGTAGGCCTCCTCGGCGCTCGGCCGGTAGTAGAAGAGCAGCAGGATCCCGGTCGCCACCTGGACCGTGAAGAGGAAGAGGGTCATCCCGCCGAAGTAGTACCAGACGGTGTGCCGGTGGACCGGCACCTGTTTCTTCTTGGCGAGCTTCTCCACCTCGGCCAGGCCCACGCGCGCGTCGAGCCAGTGCCAGACCCGGCCGTGCGGCTTGTCGGGCGCCGCCAACGTCAGGCTCCCTTCGCCACCACGATCTGGGCCCCGCGCGTGTTGACGACCAGCGGCTCCAGCGGCCGGGGCGGCGGGCCGGCGATGTTCTTGCCGTTGAGGTCGAAGTGTCCGTTGTGGCAGGCGCACCAGATGTGGCTGAGATCGGGCCGGTACTGCACGGTACAGTTGAGGTGGGTGCACACGGCCGAGAAGGCCCGGAGCTCGCCGGCCGGGGTCCGGACCAGGATGCCGGGCCGGTTGCCGAACTTGAAGATCTGCCCGCTGTTCGGCTTCACCTCGTCGGGCTTGATCGGGAGCGTCACCGTCCCGCTGGCAGACTCCCCGGCCGGCGGTGGGACCAGGTACCGGGCCACCGGATAGAGCACCGCGAGCAGAAACGCCCCCGCGGTCGTGCCGAGGAACCAGTTGATGAAGCCCCGTCGCGTCGGCTCGGCGGCCAGCGCCTGGTCGGCCATCGCCCGTCCTCCTACTCCGATTCTCGTGATTCGCGTCGCGCCGCCTGGCGGTCGAGCTGGCGGATCTTGAGCACGAGCCCGCCGATCAGCGCGAGGATGATGACCACCGAGACCGCCAGCCCCTTGCGGCGGAACTGAAGCTCCTCCAGCGCCCGCACGCCCCGGCCATACGCCTTCGCGCTGACCGCCAGCCCCGGCTCGGCCTCTTTCTTCACCGCGTCCAGCGCGAACGCGTGGACGGCCGCCTGGGCCTTGATCAGGGCATCCTTGGCCCCGTTGAGATCGAACTGGGCCTGGGTGACCTCCATGCCCGCCTGCTCCGCGCGGACCAGGACGCCGCGTGCCTTGCCCGTTTCGGCCCGCACCGAGTCGATGAGCGCCCGCATCTCGGTGGCGGCCCGGCCGCCCTTGTCATCGGGGCCGTGGCAGGCCACGCAGACGGCCTTGTCGCCGAGCCCCAGCATCTCGTCGCTGGCGGACTTGATCTCGTGGTTGTCGTGACAGGTCGCGCAGCCGGGCGCGCCCATCTGGAGGAACGCCCGGGCGTGGACGCTCTTGGCGAAGAGGTCGGCCTGCACCGCGTGGCACTGCCCGCACACGTTCCCCACCGACGAGACCCCTGGCGGCGCGGCGCCGTGGTTGCCGTGACAGTCGTTGCAGGTCGGCGCCGACAGGTCACCCTTCACCGACATCGTCTGCCAGTGCACGCTGGCCATGTACCGGGGCACCTGATCGGTCGGGATCTTGTACTCCGCCATGTACTTGGGGTCCGCGTGGCAGCGCCCGCATGTCTCGGCCACGTGGAGCGGATGCACGCTCGACTTGGAGTCCGAGGGCGGCCGGATCGAGTGGGCGGGATGGCAGCTCGCGCAGACCGCGACCTTGGGATCGCCGCGCTCCTTGAGACGCCGGCCGTGCACGGAGGTCTGGTACTCCGCGACCTGGTCGACCCGCAGCGAGGGATTGTACCGCTTCATGAACCGGGCGTCCGAGTGGCAGCGCCCGCACACCTGGGCGACCTGCGCCCGCTCGGGCTTCCCGATGTACCCCTTGGCCGGGTCCATCGCCTCCATCCCGGTGGCCTTGGGATCGCCGCCATGGCAGGCGGCGCAGCCGAACCCCTTGGCCGCGTGGATGTCGCCGGTGTAGTCCTTGACGGGCCTGGCCAGCCGCTCGTCGCCCATCTCGAGGTGGCAGGTGCCGCAGCTCTCGGACGGTGGCTGCGCACGTGCCGGGGATGCCCAGGCCAGGAGGCCGAACAGCGCGACGCCGATGACCGCCGCGATGTGGCCGGGACCGATCATGGGCATACCCTCGCTGCGCCGAGGACGACCCGGGGCGACGGGGATCGGCCCGGGCCCGCTCACGGCGCCCGCTCGAGCGACCGCAGGAAGGCCGCGAGGTCGGCCATCTCGCCGGCCCGGACCTCGGCCCAGCGGCCCTTCGGCAGGCCCTGGGCGCCGGCGCCGACGAAGGAGTGGTTCCACATGGCCGCGATGACCGCCGCCGGCGAATCGAGGCCCGGGACCCGGGCGAGGTCGGTCGGCGCCTTCCCGCCCTTGGCCTGGATCGTGTGGCAACCGAGGCATCCCTTGTCCTTCGCGAGTGCCGCGCCCTTCCGCGCGTCACCCGCTGCGGCGAAGTACTGGACGGCGTAGAGGTAGGCCACGATGTCGGCCATCTCGTCGCCGCGGAGCTGGGGGACCGGGATGCCGCGGGAGCGCATGGCGTCCAACATCGCCGGAGCCTTGTTCCACATCGCCGCCGCGAACTGCGTCAAGCTCCGCTGGGCTCCGCGTTCGGCCAGGTCGGGCCCGATCCCGCCGCCCTTCCCGGCGACGCCGTGACAGTCGGCGCACCGCTTCTCGGCGAAGAGCCGGCGTCCCTCGGCGGCCCGGCCCGGCAGGACGACGAGCGGCTCCTCGGGAGCCAACGGCGAGGCCGCCTTGACGTAGGCGATCAGGTCCAGCAGCTCCGACCCCTCGAAGGTCGGCCGCGGAATCCCGCGGGCGCGCATCGCCTCGGCCATGGTGGGGCCGTGGTTCCACATCGCCGCCGCGATGAAGATCGGCGAGCCGTACTGCTTGAGGAAGTCGAGGTTCGGCCCGACCACGCCGCCGACCCCGCCCACCTGATGGCAGACCACGCACTTCTTCTCGCCGAAGAGGCGGCGGCCGGCCGGCGGCTTCCCGGGCAGGTCGAAGTAGTTGCGGGTGTAGAGGAAGGCGACGAGGTCACCGGCCTCGCGCGCGTTCAGGAACGGACGGGGGACGTTGAGCTGCCGCATCCGATCGGCCATGCGCGGCAGGTGGTTCCACAGGGCGGCCGCGAGATCGTAGAAGGAGTGCGGGCCCGGGAGGCGCGCGAGGTCGGGCCCAACCTTGCCTCCCGCCCCCTCGATGGCGTGGCACCGGACGCAGCCCTTGGCCCCGAACACCCGCGAGCCTTCAAACGGGTCCTGGATCGGGCTCCCGAGCGGCTGAGCGCCGAGGGGTGAGATGACGCCGAGAAGAAGGACAGCCACCAGAGCCGACCATCCCAGGGTCCCGGTCATCGTGCCCTCCCGAAGACCAGACACGCGAGCCCGTCCTCGCGCACGGCAGCGCTGACGCCCGGGTATCCTACTGCGTTCCCGGGCGCCTCGCAAATCGCGGGGACGCCGCCTTCTCCGAATCGACGATGCCGCCCGCTGGATCGCGGCTGCGCCGTTCGCGAGTTGTGGCACGGGGGTCGCGGTGGGGCGTCCATGTCCCAGTTCCCCGGAAAGCCGCCCGGGCTGCCACCCGCAAGTACCGGATTGTAATGCGTCGTCGCGTGGCACTGCCGTTGCACACGCCTTTTCGGCGAACCGAACTTCGGCGCACTGGAGAGGGGGAGAACCCGATGACGCTCAAGCTCGATACGATCCTCGTTCCACTGGATGGGTCGGCCCTGGCCGAGAGCGCGCTCCCGACGGCGATGGACCTGGCGCGGTGTTCCGGGGCGCGGCTGCTGCTCCTGCGGGCCGCCCAGGCCCACAGGCTCCTCGGCGTCGAGTCGACGGACGCCCAGGTGCGGGTCATCGAGGAGGCCGAAGAATACCTCCGCGGGGTATCGGAACGGCTGGCGACTCAGGGGGTGTCCGACGCGGAGCCACTGGTCTGGTACGGCGGCGCCGCCTACGCGATCATCGAGGCCGCCCGCTACCGCAAGGTGGATCTCATCGTCATGACGACTCACGGCCGAAGCGGTCTGGGACGGCTCATCATGGGCAGCGTCGCCGAGTCCGTGCTCCGCGGCACGGCGACTCCCATTCTCCTGATCCGACCGCAGCAGGCGCCGGTCGTGGCGCCGCCGGTCAGGGAGCTCGCGCGGCCGTGGTCGATCGCCGAGCGCCCCTCCTGAAAGCTCGCCATGCTCATCGGCAGCAGCCGGGGCTGAGAGGGAGGCTCCCATGCGCGTGAAGGACTGGATGACGCCGTCACCCATCACCGTACCCCCCGACATGGCCGTGTTCCGGGCCCGGCAGCTCATGCAGGAGCGGCACGTGAGGCACCTTCCGGTCACCGAGAGGGCGGAACTGGTCGGGATCGTGACCGACCGGGACGTCCGGCTGAACCTGCCGTCCCCGGCGACGAGCCTGTCGGTCTGGGAGGTGAAATACGTCCTGGCCCGACTGACGGTCGGCGAGATCATGACCCGGACCGTCATCACCGTCGGCGCGGACCGCGACATCGCCGCGGCGACGCGGCTGATGCTGGCCCACACGATCGGCGCCCTCCCGGTGATGGAAGACGGCCGCTTCGTCGGCATCATCACCGAGACGGACCTGCTGCGCGCGTTCCTGCACACGCAGGAAGCGCCCGGGATGCCGCGGGTCGGCGTCGCCCCCCGCTGAGACCTCGAAGCCGGGCGCACCGAGCGGTAGCCCGGGGCGTCCTCCGCGGCCTCCCGCCTGATCGCATCGTGTATGTTCGCCGGGAGGGGTCCGCCCTCCCGGCGAACGGCCGGCGGCGAAGTTATTCGAACACGAGCTTCAGCACGCCCGGACTGTACGCGTGGCGCACCGAGGCGTTGTCGAAGACGGCTACGCCGAAGGCGTACTGCTTCTTCGGATCATTGAACTGGACGTCGAACTCGCTCTGGGTGACGCGCTTCCGGGCGATCTCGATGGTCCACATGCCATCCTTCCAGGCAGCCTTGGCCGCGATGTCGCCGCGGTCCCCGGCGAACGGCGCGATGATGATCCCCGGCACCTCGTCACCGGCCTTGTACTTCGCGTCGTCGAACGGCTCCTTCTCGGCGTCGAGGATCCAGTAGGGCGGCGCCGGCTTGTTCCCCGGCAGCGCGGACTTCGGCCCCTTCTTGTCGTCGCTCACGTTGTCAACGTAGCCGCCGCCGGTTTTCGGGTCGCTCTTCCGGCCGGCCTCGGGCGACTTCTCCTTGTCGTAGCGGGTGCCGTCCACGTACTGGTCGTCCACCTGCCCGACGGGGCCGGTCCGCACGCTCTTCCAGTGCCAGTTGTCCAGGAGCTCCCCGGCGCTCGGCGTGTACATGTTGCCGAACGGCTTCCCTTCGCCGAGGTGGCACGCCGAGAAGCAGCCCTTCTGCTCGAACGCCGGCGAGCTGATGTTCCAGAAGATCGAGATCTTGTCCTCGTAGTAGAGGTTGTTGTCGCCGCCCTTGTCGGTCGGGTCCGTCAGCTTCTTCCATGACCCGTCGGCCTGCTTCTTCCACGGCGACCGCTGGAGGCTGTGGGTGGCGTCCTTGTACTGGACGAGGAAATAGACCATCTCGTCGGTGTAGAGGGAGCGGATGGTCACCTCCGTCGACCCGCCCGGCAGGTTCTTGCCGCCGAGGACCTTGACGGTGAGCGGCGCGGCGCCCTTCCAGACGTCCTTCATGGTGCCGTCCAGCGTCGGCCCGGCAGCGACCTTTTTCGCGGTCAGGACGGTCTTCTGCTGCGCGTCGGGCTGTCCGACGAAGAGCCCGAGCGCCACGCCCGCCGCCAGCACGACGGCCGGGAGTGTCCACTTCCAGGAGCCTCGCATGTCACTCTCCTTTCTGCGCCCCCCGGATCTGGGGGGCATGGCCCTACATGCCGTGACGCATTCCCATGGGCTGCATCAGCAACGCGATCGCGGCCAGGGTGAAGAGCAAGGACAGCGTCGCCATCGGGATGAGCGCGCGGCTCGCCGTCCGGGGATCCGGGTACGCGCGGAGCGCCAGCCGGTGTCCCGCGTGAAGCGAGAGGACGAAGAAGCCGATCACGAAGGCCATCTGGAAGACGGCGATGACCGGCTCGGGCGCGAGCGGGCGGACGCCCCAGTCGGGCACGCCCACGGAGAAGGGAGTGTAGACGGACACGGCGCGCTGGACCACCGGGACGATCCCGGCGCCTTCCCCGAGCAGGTGCGCCAGGTTGTGGGCCAAGTGCACGGCCAGCCCGACCGGGACGAACATGTAGCCGAAGACGACGAAGGTTCGACGAATCCCCAGACGACCGTCCCCGACCAGGCGATCAGCCACCGCCGCGCCGCCGAGGACCGCGAGCGGCACCGCGACCAGGCTGCCGCCGAGCAGGACGCCGGACTCCACGATCCCCAAGTAGGTGACGGGCTTCAGCCCGCCGCGGACCGCCGGCGGAAGCCACTGGGCCAGCGCCGAGATCCAGGCCGGCCAGCCCGTCAGCATCTGAGCGGTCACCAGAAGCGTGAGGCCGACGAGCGCGACCGCCAGATAGGACTCGTCGAGGAGGCGCCGTCGGGACGCCCAGAGGTCCTTGCCCAGCGCCCGAATCCGCAGCGCGAGGTTCTCCCGGCCGCAGGCGGTCACGCAGCGGGCGCAGAGGGTGCAGTAGTTGTTCCGGTCCATGCTGCCCGGGAACTCGAACATCGGGCACCCGGACGCCGCCATCCCTCCGCCTCGGTAGCAGGCCTTGTCGGGGTCGGCCGCGCACACCGCGCGGTCCCGGGCGCGAAGCTCGAGCGGAGCCACCATCGAGTATATCCCGATGAGCCCACCGATCGGACAGAGGTGGCGGCAGAAGCTCCGGCGCTGGTAGAGGAGGCCGACCGCTACCGCGAGTCCCGCGAAGAAGAGCACGATCCAGGCGGTCACCCGGGGCGAGCGCACGACCCCGAGCTGCTCGTCGGCCCAGGTCAGGAGGACGAACGTCCCGGTCGCCCACCACAGGTTGCGGAACGGAGCCGGAAGCCGGCGGAGGGGCGCCGCGAGCCGCGAGGCCCATTCGTTCAGCGCCCCGAACGGGCAGGCCAGGCACCACACGCGGCCCAGGAGGAAAAACGTGAAGATGATCCCCGCCCACCAGATCGTCCAGGTGAGCTTGGTGGCGAGGTTGACCCCGCCGTCCTGGACGTCGATGAACCCGAGCACGACCACGACCCCCATGAGGAGGAGGAGCGGGATCTGGAGCGAGGGCTGGAAGCCCGGCCAGGTCAGGAGGCGCCGCAGCCACCGGACGTCGAGAAGGTTCAGGCTGTCCTCCGCCGAATGCACCAGCCGGGCTCGGAGGACGATGCCGTAAAGGCCGAAGACGGCGAGGCCGGTCGCGAGAGCCAGCAGCGCCCACCCGGGCGCGCCCATGCCCGGAGCCGGTCCGACCGCGACCGGAAAGTCCACGGTCAGTGGCGGCTCGAACTGGCGGCCCTGGAGCTCGTCCAGGATCACGCGCACCTGGTGGGGGCCGCCCCGCGTGGGGATCACCGGAAGGGTGTAGCTGCCGGCCCACGTCAGCTCGGGTGCCGCCTGCGGCGCGTGAGCCGCGCCCGCCGGAGCGAGGCTCAGCCGCACCCGGCCGCCGGCTACCGGCGCTCCCGATGAGTCGGTCAGAATCCGGGCCACGAGATGACCTTCCTGACCGCGAGCGAGCGGGCCCGGATGGCTCATGAGCTCGACCTGGTAGCCCTGGACCGTGACCACGGTCGTCTCCCCGAGCGCCTTGGCCCCGCCGTGCTCGCCGTGGGCGGCGACCGCGGCGGGCATGAGCGCGAGGAGCCCGGCCCCCAGCAGGCGCGCGATCATCGGCCGTACTTCGCGTCGATCGCGGCGCGGATCTCGGCCACCGAGTACCCCGCCTTCACCATGCGAGACGCGTCCAGCGCCTCGTCCATGCAGATGTCTCAGGTGGCCGCGTGGCCGTCGGTGTAACAGGAGAGCAGGCTCTTGTGGCCGACATGCTTGTCGCACTCGCAATAGCAGTAGAGCCGGTCGAGGACGTCCGGGATCTCGCGGGCGACCTGATGGGCCCGGGCGGCTTTGCCGACGAAGCGCGCCGGGTCGAGGGTCGGCCGCATCTCCCGGCGCCCCGCGGCCGGTGCCGGAGCCCTCGACGCCGACAGGACCGGGCCGTCGGCGCCGCGCGCCGAGGGCGGTGCCTCGGCCCGCCACCAAAGGACCCCGGCTCCGACGACCAGGCCGGCCGCGAGAGCGGCCAGCCCCCAGCCCCAGCCGTGACGCCCTGCCATGACACTCCCTCCCCTGGTCAGCGTCAGTAACCCAGCTCCGAAGACGGAGCAACGGCTGTGCCAGCGACGGCGAATGTGTAAGTGGCCGAAAACTTGGAGGGACGCCCGTCGGAGTCCTCGCCCCGAAGGGGCACCCGAGGGTCGGGTGAGGCGCCGCCGCCCCACCCGGAAGGGGCGGGGCTACTTCTTCGGCAGCGAACCGAGGTAGGCCGCCATGTCCGCCAGCTCGGGGCCGGTGAGCAGGGGCCAGAGCACTTCCTTCCGCTCCTTCTCCAGATAGCGCGGGTGGTTCCAGAGCGCAGCCACCAGGCCGGCCGACGACCGGAGGGCCTTGTAGGTCGTCAAGTCCGCGGCGAGCTTTCCACCGGCGCCGCGGGCCGCGTGACAGGTCAGGCATCCCTTGTCCGCCACCACCTGTTGGCCGCGGGCCGGGCCGACCTCCTGGTCGAAGTAGTGGGAGACATAGAGATAGGCCACGATGTCCGCCATCTCTTGCCCTTTGAGCCGAGGGACCTGGATTCTGCGCTCCTGCATTCGCGCCCACATCTTCGGCCCGTGATTCCACATCGTGGCCGCGAACTCGGTGAGGCTCACGTGGTGCCGCCGGCCCAGCTCGGGTCCCACCTTGCCGCCCTTGCCCCCCACCGAGTGGCAGACGATGCACTGCTTGGCGGCGAAGAGCTTCGCGCCGCGCTCGGGAACCCCGGGCGCGACCCGCTCGAGCCCGCCGGCGCCCACCTGGGCGCTCTCCAGGATGTAGGCACTGATGTCCGCGAGCTCTTTCCCCTCGAAGGTCGGCCGCGGGATGCCCGCCTTCTCGAGCTGCTCGGCCATCTCCGGTCCGTGGTTCCAGAGCGCGGCGGCCACCAGCACGGGCGAGGCCGCGCGCTTGAGGAAGTCCAGGCCGGGGCCGCGCCGGCCGCCCTTGCCGCCGACTTCATGACACTGAATGCAGCCTTTGGCGGTGAAGAGCCGCTCGCCGCTCTTCGCGTCGCCCGCTACGTCGTAGTACTGGAGGGTGAACAGGAACGCGATGAGGGTGGTCACCTCTTCGGAGCTGAGCGGCGGCTTCCGAATGTTGACTCCGCGCAGGTGATTGGACATCGCCGCGCCGAGGTCGAAGAAGCTCTTCCGGTCGATCCGGGTGAGATCGGGGCCCGCCGTCGCGCCCAGCCCGCGAATCGCGTGACACAGGCCGCACCCCTTCTCCGCGAAGACTTTGCCGCCGGCGACGTTCGCCAGGCTGGGCGCGAAGGGATAAGGGGGCTGCTCTTGCGCCGACGCCGACGCGGCGGAGAGAAGCAGTGCCACCGCGATGCTCGCCCAGGCCATGCCTCGGCTCATCGACGCCTTCCTCTGTATGCGGAGTCACGGGAGCGGATCGCCGTCGCGCAGGCCGCATTCCCCGGGCGCCTCGCGCTGAGGCCGATGATACCACCGAACTCCGGGTCCTCAACGTTCGACTTCGGCGGAAGGACCGGCCGCGTCGCGCGCCGGAGACCGGCTCGGCGGTCGACCGACCTGACTGTGCGGCATGAGTCAAACGGAGGAGGGAAATGGGTTGCCGGGATCATGAACCTCGCCCGGCCTTTGCCGTCAAATGGACTTGCTTCAGGGGGCCGTACCGGGTATGGCCTCGCGCGAAGCGCTGGGAGCCACCCGCTCGACGGGAGGAGAGGACGGCAATGAAGGCACCGCAGTTGTGCGCGAGCCCCACCTGCTTCTGCGAAACCACGGACTTCACGTGCTCGCTCTGGTGTGGTCCGGACGACATGCCGAGCGGGGCGCGGTGCCAGTGTCGCCACGACGGCTGCCTCGAAGTCTGGGCGGGCCGGCGGTCCTCCTCCGATTCGCCGGCCCTCTCGGACGTGAGCCGGGTTCGACCCGAGCGCCGGAGGCGGACGGCAGCCTGACACCGAGCCGTATCAAGACGCCGGGGGCGGCGGAGGCCGATTGCGCTCGACCGGCGGCGCCAGCGCCGGCATCCTGACGCGCACCCACATGTTGACGACGAAAAGGAGCGCGGCGCCCACCTGCCCGAGGCCTCCCACTGCCGCCAGGACGGAGTCGCCGCGGGACCCGGCCGCCGCCGAACCCAGCTCGCCGAGGGTGCGGACCGCCGTCGAGAGCGTCAGGAGCCAGTAGGTCGCCTCGGCGAGCCACGGCCGATAGCGCTCGTCACCTCGCGCAGGCCGGGGGAACATCCACGTCGCCACCCCGAAGACGAGCGTGAGCATGAAGCCCACCAGGAGGAGGTGCACGTGGGCAGTGACCAGCGGCCATGGCACACCGCGCCCGCGGAGGTTGACCTCGACGGTGATGTAGCCGCCGAGCGCGAGCCCGAGGAGGAGGAAGACGAAGCTCGTCTTGACGTAGCGGCGGATGAGGAGCGGCACGCCTCTCTACCCGGCGTCGAGTGCGATCCGGCGGGAGCTCCTCAGCGCGTGGGCCCGGCTGCGACAGAGGGTCCCACGGTGAGCACGGGGCATGGGGCCAGGTGAAGGACCTGGCGGGCGACGCTGCCGAGCGCCAGGCGCGTGAGGCCGGTGCGGCCGTGCGTGCCCAGCACGATCAAGTCGGCGCGTCGAGCCCGGGCCAGCCGGACGATCTCGTCGGCCGCGCCACCCTGAGCGACGTGGACCTGCGTTCGCCCGGAGGGGAGATCTCCGGCAGCGACCCACTGCTCGAGCTCACGCCGGGCCGGCTCGCGCTCAGGGCCGTCTGGGAGAAGGACGTGGAGCAGGTCGACCTCCCCGGCCGTCGCCTCCATCACCACCCGGGCCCAGGGCCAGGCCTTCGCTGACGCCGGCGAAAAGTCCGTCGCGTACACGATCCGCCGGAGCCGGCGGCCGGCCGCCTCCATCACCCCGGGGATGGGCCGCACCGTCACGACCGGGCAGCTGGCCCGGTGGATCACCTCCTCCGCCACCGATCCCAGAAGGAGTCGGTCCAGTCCGGTCCGGCCGTGGGTACCGACGACGACGAGCCCCGCGCCGTCCTTATCGGCCGTGGCGAGGATCCGCTCAGCGGCCAGGCCTTCCTCCACCCGGACGGTCACCGGGAGCCGATCGTCGATCACGAACTCGGCGAAGCGACCCAGCTCGGCGAGCCGCTGCGCCCTGAGCTCATCGGCGAGGCGCTCGAACGCCGACGCGTCGAGGGGACCCGCTTCGGGGACGGGGATGGACGGCATGACGTGCAGGAGGACGAGCTCGGCCTTCGCCGCCAGCGCGAGCCGCTGGGCGAACGCCCACGCCGCCCCCGAGGCCGGGGACAGATCCGTCGCGCAGAGGATCCGTTCCACGGCCTTCATCGCGTGCGCCTCCGCTCCAGCGTCACGGCAGAAGACGGATCAGGTGGGGCCGCTGCCCGACCGGAATCGCGGTGGTGACCGCGCCGCCTCCCGTGTCGACCAGGTACACGCGGTTCCGGTCCACGTCCGCGACCCACAGCGTCGTCCCGTCGGGCGTCAGGGCGACGTCGTGGGGATGTCCGGGCAGCGGGATCCGCTGGTTGACCACGCCCGCCTGGGGATCCACGAGCTCCACGGTCTTCCCGGCGGCCGCCGCCACCCAGACGCCGCCGTCCGCCGTCAGCGCCATGGCGTAAGGCTCCTTGCCGACGGGAATCGCGCGTAGCACCTCGCGGCGCCGCGCGTCGATCACGACGAGTCGGTCCGCGTCGGCGGCGACCACGAAGAGCCGGGTGCCGTCGGGCGAGACCTCCACCCGATGGGGCCCGGCGGGGGTCTTGATGGTGGCGACCACGCGGTGGGTGCGCGTATCGATCACCGAGATCGAGGCCGAGTCCATGTTCGCGACGTAGACCGCCTTCCCGTCCGGCGCGATCGCGATGCCATGCGGGAACCGGCCCACCCGGATCCGGGCGACGCTCGCGTGCCGCGCCATGTCGTGCACCGTGACGGAGGCCGAGGACGCGTTCGACACGTAGAGGAACCGGCCGTCCGGGCTGACGGCGGCCTCGTGCGGGTTGCGCCCGGTGCCGCCCATTCTGCTCGCGGTCAGGCGCGCGAGGTCGATGACCGTGATGTCGTCCGACCCCATGTTGGTGACGTAGAGCGTGCGGCCGTCCGGCGACACGGCCAGGCCGTGCGGGAGCTTCCCCACTTTGACCTTGCCCAGCACGTCGCCCGATGTCGTGTCGAGCACCCAGACGTCCCCGCTATCCTCGTGCACGACCGCGGCGCGGGCCACGGCCCCGACCGCCCCGGGCGCCGCCGCCACCGGCGCCGAGCCCGCCTCGGGAACGGTCGGGCCCGCCGTCCGGGCCAGGAACTCGACGATCTCCCCAGCCTGCTCCGGGGAGATCTGGGCGCCATAGGACCGCATCCGCTCAACCGCCTCCCGCCACTTCGCTTCGTCCCAGCGCTTCGACCGCGGCCGGTCGAGCGAGTGGCAGATGCCGCACGAACGGGTGAAGAGCCGTTCGCCCTCGTCGGCTGCCGCCCCGAAGGGCGGCAGCGCGAGGGCCAAGGCGAGGCCGGCCCCGAGGAGGTGGCGAAGCGGAGCTGAGCGGCGCACGCTCAGTGTCCCGCGTCGTCGGCGCCGGGCTTGATCACCTGGAAGATGTCGGGCGCCTCGGGCCCCGAGACCACCAGCTGGCCAACGGCGCCCTTGTCGATCGCGCGGAAGATGGCGTGGTCCACGAGGACGTAGGTTCCGGGCACCTCCACCTTGAACTCGACCATCGCCGATCCGCCGGCCGGCACGAGGGTCGTCTGGACGTTGCGGGTGGGCTCCTTGCCGACGGCGCCCTCCGGGTAGACCGCGTCGAAGATCTCGCCGATCACGTGGAACGAGGAGACGAGATTCGGGCCGCCGTTTCCCACGTACAGCCGGACCGTCTCGCCCACGGTGGCCTTGAGCGCCTTGGCACCCGTCAGCGCGCCCATCGCCCCGTTGAAGACGACGTACTCGGCCTGCTCGGCGCGCGCCTTGGCCAGATCGAACAGCTGGTGTCCCTTCTGGCCGCGGGGGCCCTTCGTGTAGAAGTCGCCCTGGACCACCTGATACTCGCGATCGACCTTGGGGAGGCCGCCCTCCGGTTCCACCAGGATGAGCCCGTACATCCCGTTGGCCACGTGGGTCGGGATGTGGGGCGTGGCGCAGTGATACACATAGAGACCCGGGTTCAGAGCCTTGAACCGGAAGGTGGCGTCCTTGCCGGCCTGGACCTGGGTGGCCTTGGCGCCGCCGCCGGGTCCCGTCACCGCGTGGAGGTCGATCGAGTGGGCGAACTCGCTGGTCGGCGCGTTCTTCAGGGTCAGCTCCACGGTGTCCCCGACGCGGACGCGGATCATCGGGCCGGGCACGGTGCCCCCGAACGTCCAGAACGTGTACTCCACACCAGGGGCCAGCAGGCCCTTCACCTCCGAGGTCTCCAGCGTGACGCGGACCGTGGCGGGGCCGGTTCGCTCGACCGGCGGCGGCACCAGCGGCGGCGCCGTGAGGAGCGCGGTCACGGGGCCCTCGGCCCACGCGGCTCCTCCGGGCGCGGCGGACGCGATCAGCCCGAGCGCGAGCGCGACAGCAAGCCGCACGAGACGTCGATCCATGGCGTGGCTCCTTTCCAGAGGCATGAGGATCCCGCCAGCCCGGTCAGTGGGTGCTGCCCGTGGGCGCGGCGTGACCGTGGGTGTTGGCCGCCTGCCGCGGCGCCGTGACCACCGGCACCAGGAGGCCACCGGGATACTGGCCGTCGTTGGTCACGTGGGGCACGACGTGGCAGTGAAGAAGCCAGAGCCCCGGCTCGACAGCCGTGAACACCAGATCGTAGCGCTCGCCGGGACCGATCAGGAGCGTGTCCTGCTCCTGAGGCGTCCTGATGAGCCGGCCGTCCCGGTGGGTCACGACGAACGAGTGGCCGTGGAGGTGCATCGAGTGGGCCTGGTAGCCGACGTTGATCATGCGGACCCGCACCGTCTCGCCCTGCGTGAGCTTGATGGGCTCGGTGGCCGGGAACGCCTTGCCGTTGACGGTGAAGTAGTTCGCCTGGTGGATCATGGCGGGGTGGGCCATCGCCTCGTGTCCGCCCTGGTCGTTGATGTACCAGTCATCGAGCAGCAGGACCCGCTCCTGGTCTACTCGGGGCTCGGCGCTCTTGTCCCGCGGTTCCACGATCAGGACCCCGACCATCCCCATGTCGATGTGCTGGGGCGAGTTGACGTGGCAGTGGTACATGTGGGTGCCGGGCGGGCCGGCGACGAACTCGTAGGTGTGGGTCTCCCCGGGCTTGACCTCGAGGTGGCCGAGATGCCCGTAGGCGACCCCGTCCATCTCGTTGGGCACGTTGAGGCCATGGAAGTGCAGCGTGTGGTTCGACGTGTGCTTGTTGGTGAAATGGACCCGCACGAGGTCGCCCTCGGTGACGCGGAGGATCGGACCCGGCACCTGTCCGTTGAACGCCCAGGCCTGGATCTTGGGCCCGCCCGGAAAGAACTCGTGCTCGGTCTCGGCCACGTAGATCGAGAATTCCTTGGCCGGACGCGTGTCGGCGGCGGCCACCCCGAGCCCGACGAGGATGACGAGGCTGACCAGCCCAGCAGCGATCCCGGCGCGCACCAGCGATGACGTCATACGGACCTCCCTTGCCAAAGGTTGAAACCGGCACTTGGCGGAGGACCACGAGCAAGGTTCCTGCCATCGGCCGGCCCGGCCAGCTTTCCGCAAGATTCGCCGGCTCCAGGTAGACCTGGCGGGCCCGCGGGTGAGGCACGCGTGCCCCACTGTCCCAGCGGTGGGACACGAGACCTTCTCAGGAGACTCGGATCAGATTCCGCTCCGACGCCCCGATCCCCTTGCTCTACAATCGGGAGCGTGACGCGCCGCCATGACCACGGCTGGACCCCGCGGGCCCCGGAGGCTCGGAATGGCTGACGGCGGGCGGAAGGCCGGCGAGGCCCGCTCCCGCCGGGCCGCGCCCGGGCTGGCGGCCCTCGATGTCGGGCGACTGCTCGACGCCGCGCCGGATGCCATCGTCGTCGTCGACGCGCAGGGTCGGATCCAGCTCGTCAACGCCGCCACTGAGAGCATGTTCGGGTACGCGCGCGACGAACTGCTCGGGCAACCCGTCGAGCTCCTGCTGCCGGAGCGATTTCGCACGGCTCACGTCGGCCACCGCACGGGCTACGTGGCGCAGCCTCGCGTCCGGCCGATGGGCGCCGAGCTCCAGCTCTTCGGCCGCCGCCAGGACGGCAGCGAATTCCGCGTCGAGATCAGCCTGAGTCCCATGGAGACGGCCATGGGTCTGCTCGTCACCAGCACCATCCGGGACGTCACCGAGCGGGTGCGGATGGCCGAAGAGCTCCGGACCCACCGCGACCGCCTCGAGGAGCTGGTCGAGCGACGCACGACCGAGCTGAGGCGAGCGAACGAGGAGCTCCACCGCGAGATCGACGAGCGAACGCGAGCGGAAGCGCAGCTTCGGGACCAGGCGGCACTCCTGGCCCGCGAGCGCCAGGAGATCCTGGCGCTCAACCTGAGCCTGGAGGCCCGAGAGCGCTTCATCCGCAACGTCGTCGAGAGCCTCAGTGACGGGATCGCGATCCTGGACCTGCAACGGCGCGTGGCGGGATGCAACCAAGCCCTGGCGATCCACACCGGCGTCCCGCTCGAGGAGATCCGAGACCGGCCCTTTTTCGACGCCTTCCCCGAGTTCCGACAGGAAGGGCTGGAGCCCGTCCTGAACCGCCTGTGCGAGGGGCAGGAGGAGGCGTTCACCCTGGAGCGGCACGAGCACGTCTCCCGACGGGCGGGACCGATGACCATCGATCTGAAGGGCAGCGTCATCCGCGGCCCGACGGGGGAGATCGAGGGCGTCGTCCTCCACGTCAGGAACGTCACCGAGCGGGTGAGGCTGGAGCAGTCGGTCCAGGAGTCCGAGAAGCTGGCGGCGATCGGGACCCTGGCGGCTGGCGTCGCCCACGAGATCAACAACCCCATCGGGATCATGGCCTCGCGGATCGAGCTCATGCTGGAGGACGCCGAGGAGTCCGGCCTCCCGGCGGCCGTCCGGGAAGACCTCGCGGTGCTCCAGCGGAACGCCCAGCGGGTCGGCCGGATCACCGCGGGCCTCCTCACCTTCGCCCGGCGGCCCCCGGGCACCAAGCGACCCACCGAGCTCAATGCCGTGGTCGAGGAGACGCTGCTGCTCTTCGAGACCCACGCCGCCAAGGCCGGCATCGAGGTGAAGCGGGCGCTGGCCCCCGGTCTTCCGCCCGTGGACGCGGACGCCAACCAGCTCCAGCAGGTGCTGCTCAACCTGCTCAACAACGCCCGGGAAGTCCTCGGGAGCCGCGGGGAGATCCACGTCGAAACCGGGCGAGCCGCGGACCACCCGGGCTGGGTGCGCATGGCCGTCGCCGATACCGGCCCGGGCATTCCGCCGGCGATCAAGGCGAAGATCTTCCTGCCATTCTTCACCACGAAGGAGGGGGGCACGGGGCTCGGGCTCCCCATCAGCTTTCGGATCGTCAAGGACCACGGTGGGCTCCTGGAGGTGTCCAGCGAGCCCGGGGTCGGGACGACGTTCACCGTGTTGCTGCCGCCGCTCGGGGACACGAGCAGCTAGGCAGGTGGCGGCCTCCGCGCGTCCAGAGGCGCCAGCGCGTCCTGGACAGTCTCGAGAAGCTGAGCGGCGCTGAACGGCTTGGGGAGAAACGCCGTGGCGCCCGCCCGGATCGCCTCCCCCGCCGCGCTGTCGGAGGCATAGGCCGTGAAGATCACCACCGGCGTGTCAGGGGAGACCCGCTTGATCGCCCGGAGGAGCGCCAGCCCATCCAGGCCCGGCATCCGCAGATCGGTCAGCACCAGATCCGGCAGGTGGCGCTCCAGGAGGGCCAGCGCCTCGCGGCCGCCCGCGGCGGTCAGACACTCATGTGGAGTGCGCCGGAAGATGCGGGTGATGTTCTCCAGCATGTCCGCCTCGTCGTCCACGACGAGGATCGTCCGGCGACGAGGGGCCGACTCGCCCGATCCGGTGGGCACTCGCTTCGGATCTTCGGTGCTCACGATGCTGCTCGGGCGTCATGAGGCTGCAAGGCCCCTGCCAGGGCAGCGACCTCGACGCCGGACTCCGCACTCGAGCTCGGTTCATCCGCTTCGGGACACCGACGCCCCACCCTGGGCGCCGGTGCCTCAGGGGATCATCCCGAGGCCGTGCCGGAAGACGCGCCGGGCCCCGTCTGCACGCTCCTTGCATGGGCGAGCATCCGATGGACGCCGGAGGCAGACCCGGGGCACCCGCTTGCAGACCTCTTCGTGCTCGTGCCAGGCGCGCTGCGCGAGAATGATGCCGCCGAGCGTTCCGCCGCAGCTCCGGAGGCTTCTGGTGCCGCTCGACGGCTCGGCCGAGTCCGAGGCGGCGCTCCCGACTGCCGTGGGGCTGGCCCGGGGCGCGGGAGCGCGCCTCATCCTGTTTCACGCCACCGGCGGGGCCGTGGCGCTCGTCGAGCCCTCGCGGGACGCGCTCACGTACCTGGCCGAGGTCGGCGACCGCGTGCGCGCCTCGGGCCTCGATGACGTGGACACTCTGCTCTGGCGCGGGCTCCCGTCGTACGCGATCGTCGCCGCCGCCCGTCAGCACGGGATCGACCTGCTCGTGATGGCGACCCACGCGCGAGGCCTGCGCCGCCTCGTGCTCGGGAGCGTCGCGGAATCCGTGCTGCGCGACGCGACCGTCCCGGTGGCCGTCATCCGCGCGCGAGAGCCGGCGCGCGGCGAGTCGCCGATACCGGAGGCGGAGCCCCTCAGGCGCGTGCTGGTGGCGATCGACGGCTCCCCGGCGTCGGAGTCTATCTTGCCCTTCGTCGAGAGCCTCGCCCATCAGTTCGACCTGGCTGTCGTCCTCCTCCAGGTGGTGGCGAAGCCCCGGGGCAGGATCGAAGTCGAGGCCACTCCGTACCTGGACGCGCTGGCCGCGCGGCTCCGAGCCAACGGCGTTCGGGTCCGCGCCGAGGCCCGGATCGGCGACGCCGCGGCCGCGATCGCGGTCGCCGCCCGCGAGGGTGGCGTGGACATGATCGTCATGGCGAGCCCCGGCCAGCGTGGACGGCGGCGGCCCTTGTCCAGATCGGTGGTGGCCGCCGTGCTGCACGCGGCGTCGGTTCCCATCGTCTTTCTCAAGCCGGCGCGGGTAAGCTCGATGACTCTCGCCGAATAAATCAATCGGTCCGGGTGTCGAGGCGGGACTCCCGATTGTGCACACCAGTCGAGACCCGGGGCCCGCATTGAGCACGCGGCCCGGCCAAGACTCCGTACGTGTACGGATTGACGCGTTCGTGGTCATCGATCGATACTTTCCGGCTATGCCCGTCTGGGTATGATGGCATCCGCGGCGATGACCCGGCTCCGGGAGGAGTAGAACGACCCTGATCTCGACGCGAGCAGGACGCAGAATCCTGGTAGTCGAAGACATTCGGGCTCAGGCGGACGCGATCACGTCGCTGCTCGAGGACGCCGGGTACGCCGTCACGGTCGCCGTCAACGGCGGCCAAGCGCTCGCGTCCGCGCACGCCGATCCCCCGGCGCTCATCCTTGCCGAGGTCGTGCTGCCCGACATCGATGGCTTCGAGCTGTGTCGTCGTGTGAAGGACGATGCCGCGCTACGAGAGGTTCCCGTCGTGCTCATGACGGCGTTCTACAGCCCCGAAGACCTTCCGCGAGCCCTGGAGTGCGGGGCCGACAACTTCCTCCGAAAACCCTATGCGGGCGAGTACCTGCTGACACGGATCGAGTACATCCTGGCGAGCCGAGCGGCGCGGAAGGACGAACGGACGCAAATGGGCGTGGAGATCGAGGTCGCGGGCAGACGGTACTTCATCACCGCGGCCCGGCAGCAGATCCTGGATCTGCTGGCCGCCACGTACGAGGACGCCATCGGACTGAACGAGGCGTTGTCCGCGCGCCAGGGCGAAGTCGAGCGCTCCCGGAGCTTCCTGTATGGGCTGTATCGCCTCGCCGAGGCGTTGAACCAGGCCACGAGCGTGCAGGCCGTGGCCGACGCGGTGTTGGAGCGCGCAGTGGAGTTGCCTGGTGTCCAGGCCGGCTGGATCTCGCTGCGCGAGGGCGACGAGGACTTTCGGGTCGTCGCGACCCGTGGCTTGCCTTCAGCCGTCGTGTCCGCCGGCATCATGCAGGGTGACTGCCTCTGCCGGCGGAAGCTTCGGTCTGGCGAACTCCGTCAGGCCACCAATATCTTGAAATGCGAGCGGCTCGAGCGGCACCTGCCGCACGCGTGGAGCATACGCTATCACGCGACCATTCCCCTCTGGGACGGGGAGCGCACCCTCGGCGTGATGAACCTCGCCGGTCCGGACGCCGGTCTCTTTCGCGAAGAGGACCTGGTCATCCTCTCGGGCGTCGGGAATCAGGTCGCCGTGGCGCTGGCGCGCGCACGCCTGCTCGAGCAGCTCAACGCCGAGGTGAGCCGGCAGACGCTCGCGCTCAGGGCCGAGGTGGCCGAACGCGAGCACGGGCAGGCCACCCAACAACGGCTGGTCGCCATTCTGGAAGCCACCTCCGATCTGGTCGGCATCGTGTACCCGGACGGAGGGATCGTCTACTGCAATCAGGCGGGCCGTCGGATGCTGGGAATCGGCCCCGACGAGGACCTCGCCGGTCGCCGGATCGCCGACACGCATCCCGAATGGGCGAGCCGCGTCGTCGTGCAGGAAGCCTTTCCGGCCGCGATTCGCGACGGGACCTGGAGCGGGGAGACTGCGCTCTTGAGCCGGGATGGCCGGGAGATCCCCGTCTCGCAGGTCATCATCGCGCACAGGGCGTCCGATGGAGCCGTCGAATACCTCTCCACGATCGCTCGTGATATCAGTGAGCGGAAACGGGCCGAAGAGGCCCGACGACAGACCGAGAAGCTGGTCGCCATGGGGGAGCTCCTGTCCGGGGTCGCCCACGAGCTGAACAACCCGCTCTCGGTCGTGGTGGGCCGGGCCAACCTGCTCCGGGCGCGGGCGGGGGAGGGCCCGCTCGGCGAGCAGGCGGACAAGATCGTGCGCGCGGCGGACCGCTGCGCCCGTATCGTCAAGAACTTCCTCGCCCTGGCGCGCGAGTATCCGCTGGAACGGCAGGCGGTGGAACTGAACCGGGTGATCGGCGAAGCGCTGGAGCTGCTCGCGTACCAGCTCCGCGTGGACGGCGTCGAGGTGGAGCGTCATCTCACGCCAGACCTGCCGATCTTTTCCGCGGATCCGCACCAGCTGCACCAGGTCGTCGTCAACCTCGTCACGAATGCCCACCACGCCGTCCGCGAGACCGCGCCGCCGCGCCGCATCGCGGTCACGACTGGTGTGATCCCCGGACGGTCGCGGGTCTTTCTGGAACTCAGCGACACTGGCCCGGGCATCCCGCCTGACATCCACCCCCGCGTCTTCGAGCCGTTCTTCACGACGAAGCCGCCGGGCCAGGGGACGGGTTTGGGTCTCTCGCTCTGCAAGGGGATCGTCGAGGGACACGGTGGCACCATCACGATTGCCAGTCCCGCGGGCCGCGGCGCGACGGTGCGGGTCGAGCTGCCCGTCGAACCCCTCCCCGAGCGGTCGAGTGCCGCCGAAGCACCTTCGGCCCCCGGCCTCGGACGAACGTTGTCGATCCTGGCGGTGGACGACGAACCGGGGGTTCTGGAAGTGCTGGCCGAAGTGCTGGCGGCCGACGGGCATCGGGTGGATACCGCTCCCAACGGCGTCGTGGCGCTCGAGCGGCTGCGTGATCGCCAGTACGACGTCGTCATCACCGACCTCCGCATGCCTGAACTCGACGGTCCGGCTCTCTACCGCGAGATCGAGCGTGTTTTCCCCGCGCTCCGCGGGCGGGTCATCCTGCTCACCGGCGACACGCTCAGCCCTCAGATCAATGCGTTCCTCGCAAGCACGCGCGCGCCCAGCTTGAAGAAGCCCTTCAACGTCGCAGACGTGAGGCGGGTCCTCCAGGAGATCTCCACCACCCCTAGCCCATGGGAGGGGGCCTCGACGGCCCCCTGACCCCCCCCCCGGGGGTTGCGCGGGCGAAGCCCGCGCCCGGAGCGGAACACTAACCCGCGGCGACCGAGCAAGGCATAGGTCACTTCGGGGGGTCTCGGAAGACCCCCCCGATGCCCCCCCGTCGTGGCGGCGGCGAAGCCGCCGCTGGGAGCACTCCTCGATGCACCACACGCTCGGTGGGCGGCGCCGGGTTACTCGGACCCCCCTTGCTAGACGAGGGGACCGCGAGCGCGACCACGCGCCCGCCACCCGCCAGATCCGGCTCGAAACGGTGCCCCCGTTGCGGCCGGTGGCCGAGAATCGCGCCGACCCCGCGCGGTGGACGCGGTCGGAGAGCTCCCGAGACCATCGTCACGGCCGCCCGGACGGCGGCGATGACCTGATCGTCGTGGGCACCCGCGGGCGAGGCCCGCTCAGGCCGCGCTCCTCGGCTCGGTCTCGACCTCGGTGGCGGCGGGATCCGGACGGCCGGTCCTGGTGGTCGGCGACGGAAGCTGAGCTGTCAGGAGAAGCCCCGGGAGCAACGGCGTGCCCTCCTCGACCAGCGTCCCCTCCGACGCGTAGACCTCGCGGCACTCCTCCTCGCGCCCCCGGACGACACGCCGGCCGTGAAGCGGGCCCTGCGTCTCGGTCACGACGGTGGACTGGCCCTCTCGATGCTGGTTATCGTAGCAGTACACCACCACCCGGTCGCGGGTCCGCCCCAGAGCGTGGGCACGGGCGGTATTCGCGTACAGCACGGTGAAGTGCCAGCCGTCCCGGCTCACGTGCAGCACCGGCCGCGATGCCGCGCCGGCAAGGTTGAAGCGCCTCGGCGCGATGGTGCGGAGGCTCCCGGCCTGCGCCCTCTCGCGATATTCGCGGTCGACGTCGAGAAGCATCGGCACGCCTGGCCCGCGGAGCGGGGGGACGCCTGCTCGGGTCCGACCCAGCAGCACGGCGAGAGCGGCGCGGATGGTGGCGGCGCGGCGCGGTCCCACGCCCGGTACCGACTCGAGGCGGCCGTCGTGGGCGGCCCTCTCCAGGGCCTCCAGCGTGTCGATGCCGAGGATGTCGGGGATCCGCTGCGCGAGCTCTCCTCCCAGGCCGGGGATCGTGCGGAAGACGCGCACCGGGTCCAGCGTCCCGCGCAGCCGCTCCAGAAGGCTCCAGCGCCCCGTGCGCAGGATCTCGTCGATCGCCCCGGCGATCCCGCAACCGATGTGGGGCAGGGCGATCAGCCCCTCCAGGTCGTCGCGGTCGACGATGTCGCGCAGGTCCCGCCCGAGGCGCCCCAGGGTCTCGGCTGCCCGGCGGTACGCGGCGACGCGGGACGGGCTCGCGCCCTGCTGCCCCAGCAGGGCGGCGGCCTGCCGCAGCTTCTCGGCCACCTCCTGGCCCACGGCCGGCCGGTGCCGTCGGGCCTCAGCGCCTACCCGGGTCTCCGCCGTTGCCTGCATACGCATGACCTCCCGCCTCCGCCCTCGGAGCAGCAATCTTGCTGCCAAGCTCGGCGCCGGTCCTGAGGCGTTCGCGCCAGCTGAGATGGCGCCATCGACTCATTGCGCGCCGCCCTGGAGGCGCGTATCTTCGAAGGAGGCGGGGGTGGTGGCGCGAGGAACAGCACCCTACAGGAGATCCGGACGCCGAGGCGGTGTGCAGGCCCGGGCGGCCCGGGAAGCCTAAAGCCTCGCCACGATCCCCTACCCTGGCCAACGACCTCTCGAACGTCCACCCCCGCCGTGGCCTGGGACTCGTGCTGATGGAGGCTCGCGAAGAGTCAGGGACCGGGCAGCCGGAGCGCTGATCCTTCTCTACTCCCGGGCTGAGATCCGGGACCGGGTGGCCGCCTGGGCCCACGCGATCCGCACCGACTACGCGGGGCGGGAGCTCGTCGTGGTCGATGTCCTGAGCCGTTCTTCGCTGCGCAGGACGTACGAGCTGAGCACCTTCAGGTAGTTCGCCCGCTCGAACTCGGCGGGCTCGGCCACCGACCGGTAGCTCATGCTCCCCTGCATCTGACGGATCGACTCGTACCCGTGGGCTTCCATCCAGGCCGAGAGGTTCGCCCGCACCACCCGCAAGAGCTCGATCCCACGCTTGAAGTTCCTCAACGTCAACCCGAGGTAGCTCGTCGACAGGTCGATCACGCGTGTTCCTCCTGCATCGCGCCATCCGGCGCGGTCTCCGGCGTGCCGACTGACCCGCCGGCCGGCATGCTCGCCCAGTGCTCGTAGAGCCGCCAGCGCGCGGCCACGTCGTCCTGAGCCTGCTCCAGCAACGCCTTGGCCGCCGCCGCGTCGCTGTGGG
>DASYQW010000079.1 GCA_036005065.1 Candidatus Methylomirabilota bacterium
GCCGAACGGCCTATTGTCGTGACGATGCTACAGATGACGACGCGCCGGGCCGGCGAGAGCCACGCCAGCCTGCTCGAGCGCCCGGTTCCGCTTCACTTCCGGGTTCGGGAGCATCTCATCCAGCTCATGAGCTCGGGAGCGCTGACGCCCGGCGATCAGGTGCCGACCGAGCAGGAGCTCATGGACCGCTTCAAGGTCAGCCGGACCACCGTCCGTCGGGCCCTCCAGGACCTGGTCACCGTCGGGGCGGTCCGCCGGCATCCGGGCCGGGGCAGCTTCGTGGCGGAGCCCCGCATCGAGCAGGAGCTCCGGCGGCTCACGGGTTTCGTGGAGGACATGGAAGCCCTGGAGTTGACGCCGACCGCCAAGGTGATCAAGGTCGCGTCGGCGTCCGCCAACCTGGAGGTGGCTCAACAGCTGCGACTCCCGGCCGGGACGCGCGTCGTGCACATTCAGCGGGTCCGCATCGCGAACGGCGAGCCCATCTCCTTCGACGATACCTACCTTCCCACCGACATCGGCGAGCAGATCGCGCAGGAGAACCTGGTCGTCGATCCCATCTTCATGCTCCTGGAGCGCAAGTACGGCATCCAGCTCAGCGAGGCGGAGTACCGCATCGAAGCCTCCACGGCGAATGTGGCCATCGCTCGGCATCTGGGCGTGCGGACCGGGACGCCGATGTTCCTCATCAAGCGGACCACCTGCGCGCTGGACGGGCGGCCGATCGACTATGAGCGTCTGTACTACCGCGGCGATCGCGTGTGCTATCGGATGAGGCTACAGCGCTGAACCGCTCCGGCGGGCGCCACGACTACCCGGACGCCTTTCCAGCTGGCGATCGGACGCTCCCCCTGAGCGAGCTCCAGGTCGGCCGCGTCTTCGGGCCGCTCGTCTACCGGCTGAGTCCGGAGGCCGTCGAGCGCTATCGGGCGGCGCTGAAGGCGGGGCCCGCCGGCCCGGGTCCAGACGCGGCCGAGATCGTCCCGCCCATCCTGAGTTGCGCAGTGGGGCTCGTCAAGACGACCCTGGCCGGGAGATGGCCGGACAGCACGGTCCACATCAGCCAGCGTCTCGCGGCCCGGGCGCCGTTGCGCATCGGCGACACGGTGTCGCTGGAAGTCAGGGTCGAGGCCCTCGAGGGCCGGACGGTCGTGCTCGCCCTGGCCACCCGCCGGCTCGGTGAGGCGCCGGCCGTACGGGCCTGGATGACCATCCGATGGGGACGCGAGGATGCCTGAGCCGACGGCCCCGTTCGAAGCCGACTGGGAGATCACCCCGCAGATGATCCACGCCTTCGGGACCATCACGGGCGCCGACGCGCGCATTCACTGGGATGCCGAGTACGCGCGGGGCACGCGCTTCGGGGGCGTCGTGGCGCCCGGCATGCTGGTGACCGGGCTCCTCGACGCCTGGCTCACCCGACTCGGTCTCGGGTGGCCGGCTCACGGCGAGCTGGAGACCCGTTACGTGGCGCCGGTCCGGCCGGGCGACCGGCTGGTGGCCCGCCTGTCTCCGATCGAGGGCGCCTCCGCCACGGGTCCGCTCCAGTTCGGCATCGAAGGCCGGGTGGGGGAGGCGCTGGTGCTTCGCGGCCACTATCGACCCGGGGCCGAAAGCGGCTGAGGCGCTCACGCCGGGCATAAGGTCGTATTGACATGACATTATCCCAAATCTATACTCGGCCGCATGACGCGGCGTCCCGGTCCGGAGGTGGACAGCAGTAGGACCCGGCCGGGCGAGGGCCTTCGTCCGCTGCTCTCCCCACAGTCGGTCGCGGTGGTCGGGGCTTCCCGGGACCGTGCCAAGAACTCCGGCAAGCCCCTGGCCTTCCTCCTGGATCACGGCTACCGCGGCCGCATCTACCCGGTGAATCCCCATCACGCCGAGGTTCAGGGACTCCGGTGCTACCCTTCCGTCCGCGACTTGCCCGAATCGCCCGACCTGGTGGTGATCGTCGTGCCGGCGGACCGCGTCCCGGCGGCCGTGGAGGAGTGTGCCCAGGCCGGCGCTCGGGCCGCCGTCCTCCTGGCCTCCGGCTTCGCGGAAGTGGGCGAAGCGGGACGCGTGGCCGAGGCTCGGATCGTCGAGGTGGCCCGGCGCGCCAACATGCGGATCTGCGGGCCGAACTCGGTGGGCATCATCAACGCCCATGAGCGTCTGACGGCGACGTTCAGCCAGGCACTGGAGCGAAAGCGGATCACCCCGGGTTCGCTCGCCCTGGTCAGTCAGAGCGGGAACTTCGGCACCTTCATGGTGGAGCTCACCGAGCGGAGACAGCTCGGCTTCTCGGTGTTCGTCAGCAGCGGCAACGAGGCGGACGTCTCGTTCCTCGAGTATTGCGACGCGCTGATCGGATCGCCCCAGGTGGCGATGATCGGTGGCTACGTGGAAGGCCTCCACGACGGGCGTCGGCTGATCGAGGTCGGGCACCGGGCCCTGACCGCCGGCGTCCCGCTCGCCTTCGTCAAGGTCGGTCGCGGAGCCGCCGCCCGGGCGGCCCTCTCTCACACCGGCGCCGTGGTCGGCTCGGACCAGGTATACGACGGGGCGTTTCGACAGGCTCGCGTGCTCCGCATCCGGGACGAAGATGAGCTGCTGGACACGGCGGCCCTCCTGGTGAACAACCCGCTCCCGGAGGGCCGGCGCCTGGCCATCGTCTCCGTGTCCGGAGGGGGCGCCACCATGCTGGCGGATGCGTGTGACCGATACGGGCTGGTGCTGCCCACGCTCGGTCAGCGCGCGCAGGCCCGGCTGCGGGAGGTGGTGCCGTACTTCGGCGCGGTCACCAATCCGGTCGACCTGACCGGCCAGGTCCTGACTTTGGACTCAGGCCTCGGCCACTGTCTCGAAGCCGTCCTCGCCGATTCCGAGATCGACGCGGCGGTGGTGTTCCTCGGGATGATGCAGCGTCAAGGCCCGCGGCTCGCCACCGAGCTGCTCGACGTGCGGCGGCGCGCCACCAAGCCCATCCTGGTCGCCTGGATCGCCGGCCCCGACGAACCCGTCGCGCAGCTGCGCGCCGAGGGCCTGTGCGTGACGACCGGCCCATCGGTGGCCGCCATTCGCGCACTCGGTAATGCCGTCCGGTACGCGGAGTGGCGGAAAGAGGGACCGCGCCATCGCGGGCCGGTTCGCCCCGGACCGTCTCCCGCGCGCGTGGTCGAACTCCCCGAGGGACTGCTCACCACGCCGGAAGCGGCCGAGGTGCTCCGGGACAACGGGGTGCCGTTCGTCACCACCAGCGTCGCCCGAAGCGAGGAGGCGGCCGCCGAGATCGCCCGGCGGCTCGGCTTCCCGGTCGCCCTCAAGGCCAACGGGCGAGGGTTGGCTCACAAGACCGAGGCGGGCGCGGTGCGCCTCGGCTTGGATTCCGACGGGGCCGTCCGGGAGGCGTTCCGGCAGGTCACCGGCGAGCGGGCCCGGGCATCGTCCGGCCTCGCGGGGGACGGCGTGGTCCTCCAGCCCATGGTCGGAGACGGCGTCGAGGCCATCATGGGGCTGCTGGAAGACCCCCAGTTCGGATGGATCGTCTCGGTCGGGGCGGGGGGTGTCTTCACCGAGCTGCTCGGCCGGACGGCGGTCCGGGTCGCGCCCGTGGACCGGGACGAGGCGCTGGCGATGGTCCGCGAGGTCCCGGCGTTGGAGACGCTGCTCCGCGGATTTCGCGGGATGCCGGCCGCCGATGCCGGGTCGCTGGCCGAGGTCATCTCGAGGTTCTCGGGGCTGCCGGCGGCGTTCGGGGGGCGTCTCCTCGAGGCGGAGCTCAATCCGGTGATGGCCCGGGGCCGCCGGGTGCTGGCCGTCGACGCGCTGATTCGGCTCGGCCCGGCTCCGGGGTCTCCCCGATGAGACCGGTGTCCCCGGTCGGGGACGTGACCGACCAGGTCTTCGGCATCGTCGTGGAGGCCGTGCATCACCGCTTCGAGGGGCGTGTTCCGGCGCTGGAGGACATGACGTTTCACGCTCGCCCTCGCGAGTTTCTCGCCATGGTCGGCCCCAGCGGCTGTGGAAAGACCACGATTCAGAACATCATCGCCGGACTCTTGCCCGTCCAGGCGGGTCGGGTGCTGATCGCGGACCAACCCCCGAAGGCCGGACGCGTGGACGTGGCCTACATGTTCGCGCAAGACGCGCTCCTGCCCTGGCGCCGGACGATCGACAATGCGCTCTTCGGCCTGGAAGTGCGCTACGGAAGAACGCCCGACATGCCGGAGCGGGCCCTGGCCATCCTGAGCGCGGTCGGGCTCAAGGGATTCGAGAAGGCCTATCCGCGTCAGCTGTCCCAGGGGATGCGGCAACGGGTCGCGCTGGCCCGAACGTTTCTCATGCCGAGTCCCGTCCTCTTGATGGACGAGCCGTTCGGTGCCCTCGATGCGCACACGAAGCTGCTCCTGGAGCAGCTTCTGCTGACGCTCTGGGAGGCGGACAAGCGGACGGTCCTGTTCATCACCCACGACTTGACGGAGGCGATCGTCCTGGCCGACCGCATCCTGGTCTGCACGGCGCGCCCCGGCCGCATCAAGGCAGAGATCGAGGTCGAGCTCCCGCGTCCGCGACGGATCGGTGAGCTGCAGCGAAACGAAGGCTTCCATCGCCTCTATCAGCGCGTGTGGCGTGACCTCGAGCAGGAGCTGTCGGGATGAGTCCCGGCGACCTCGGGGCGACCTCGGCGCGGGTGTCGGCGGTGCGGGAGCCCGCCCCCGGCGGGCGGTCTCTGGTGGCCGGCGCCGGGTCCCGGCGGCCCGGCACCCTGGAGCGCTGGCGCCTGGGCCTCTGGATGGGGCGGGCCGGAATCGGGGCGCTCGTCATCGTCGCCTGGACGGTGGCGGTCCGCGCGCGCTGGGTCGACAAGTTCTTCGTCAGCGAGCCGTCCGACATCTTTCGGTTCCTGGTCGGCCACTTCGTCGGCGAAATCCTCCCCCACGGCGCCGTCACGGTGGCGTCGACCTTGATCGCCTTCGCACTGGCCGGGACGTGCGGTGTGCTGGCCGCGCTCCTGCTGTCGGAGGTTCCGCTGCTCCGCGAGCTGCTCGACCCCTTCATCACCGCGCTCAACGCGCTGCCCCGCATCGCCCTGGCTCCGCTGTTCATCCTGTGGTTCGGCATCGGCATCGCCTCCAAAGTGGCGGTCGCCTTCAGCCTGACGTTCTTCATCGTCTTGCTCAACACCATGGCGGGGTTCAAGAACGTCGATCCGAATCTCCTGCGTCTGAGCCGGTCGCTCGGCTGCTCTCGCTGGCAACAATTCACCAAGATCACGTTCCCGTGGGCGGTGCCGAGCATCTTCGCCGGGTTCAAGCTCGGGATCATCTACTGCTTCATGGGCGTGATCCTCGGAGAGATGCTGGCCTCCAAGGCCGGCCTCGGGCAGCTGGTCGTCTTCTACGCGGGTGTGTTCCGTACCGACGGCGTGTTGGCGATCTTGCTCGTGCTGGCGGTGGCGGCCATCCTGTTGTCGGCTGTCGCTGACTGGGTCGAGAGTCTGCTCCTGGGAAGCTGGATCGAGCCGTTTGGGAAGAGGACCTGAGGCCGGACGGCCGCGCCGTCAAGGAGGGCGCCGACATGACCGCCTTTCGACCGAGCTCCGGGTGGGGTCGAACCGTGCTGGCTGCGCTGATCGGTCTGGGGCTCGGTGTCGCAGCCGGGACCGGACAGGCCCAGACGGCGGCGCCGCCCCCGACCAAGATCACCATCGCGGTGTTCACCGGCTCGCTTCAGAGCCTCATTCCCTGGGTGGCGGATGCCCAGGGTTTCTACAAGGCGAACGGGCTCGACCCGTCGATCCTGCTGACGGATGTCGGGACGCAGATGGTCACCAACGTGGCCAGCCGGGGCGCGGAGTTCGTGACGCTGGCGATCGACGTCATGGGTGGGGCGGTCAAGCGGGGTCTCGACGTGGTGCTGGTGTCCGGGAACCTCACGGGCAACCCCTTCGCCGTCCTGGTGCGCAAGGGCGTGCCCCTGCCGAACGCCGGGAAGTATCCCGACGTCGTCCGCGATCTCAAGGGTCTCAAGTGGGGCGTCCAGGTGCGCGGGGGGAGTACCGAGCTCACGCTGCGCGCGATGGCCAGGGAGGCCGGACTGAACGTCGACCGGGACATGGCCTGGATTCCCGTGGGGGGCCCGGCCACCGCGCTCCCGGCGCTCAAGAACGCGTCGATCGACCTCTATATCGGCTTCGACCCGATCATCCAGGTCTCGACGGCCAACGGCTTCGCGACGGTCGCGGTGGACATGCGGAAGGGGGAGGGGCCGGCCGACTTCCAGCGAGTGGACTACAACGGCGTCTGGGTGCTGCGCAGCTACCTCCAGCAGAGCCCGGACGTCGTGCGGAGGTTCGTGAAGGCCCAGGAGGAAGCGGATTGCTGGGCGCACGACGCCAGGAACTTCGACGCGCTGGTCTCGCTGATCAAGCGGAACGTCCCGGTCGAGGGACTGACCGACGAGCAGGTTCGCCAGATGGTCCGCGACAATCTGCCGATCCTCGGCAGCACCTTTCAGCGGTCGTCGATCGACAAGTGGAACGGGCTGCTGGTTCAGAACAACGTGATCCCGAGCCCGCTGGACGCCAACCAGATCCTGTGGTCCGGACTCCCCGCCCGGAACTCTCGATGCTGAATCGGCGGTGCGGCCGGCCGGACCCCCGACGGATGCCGCCGGCGTGGGCGCTTCGGCGGTGGACTCGGCGCGTGTCGTGGTGACGACCGAGCTCTTCCTGCTGGTGACGCTGGGGGTGCTGGCCGCCGGCCTCATGGCCGGCATCACCGGGTTCGGGTTCAACCTCCTCAGCGTGCCCCTGCTGGTCCTGCTCTACGAGCCGCACGTGGCGGTGGTGATCTCCCTCTGCCTCGGCCTGATCGTGTCCGGAGCGCTGCTCACGTCGAGCCGGGTGCGGAGACAGGTCGACACCCGACTGACGACGGTTCTGTTCGTGTCCAGTCTGTTCGGGTTGCCGCTGGGCGTCTGGGTGTTTCAGGCTTCCTCGCCGGCCGCGCTGAAGGTGGGGGTCGGCGCGGTCACCGTCGTCTACGCCCTGGTGGCGCTGGCGGGGAGTCGGTTTCGGCTGACGGGGGAGCGCTACCTCGGAGCGTCGGCCGGATTCGTGAGCGGCTTGCTGGCGACCAGCACCGGGTTGAGCGGACCCCCGGCGATCCTGTTCGTTCATTCCCGCGAGCTCGCCCCCGCCGACTTGCGCGCGACCCTGGCCGCCTACGTGTTTCTCGTGACGCTGGCCGGCCTCCCACTGCTGTGGGCGATCAGCGCGGTTCCGGCCGCGACCGTTCTGCCCTTCATTCCGCTGGCGCCCATCGCGCTGGTGGGTCTCGGTCTCGGCCGCTGGGTCTTCCGGCGGATCGGGTCGGGGCTGTTCGATCGGTTAGTGGTGGGTGGCCTCTTCGCCATGGGCCTGCTGAACCTTCTGACGGCCGTGCGCTGAGGAGCCGAGATGGAGACGCGGCTTGACGGGAAGGTGGCGCTGATCACCGGCGCCAGTCGGGGCATCGGTCTGGCCATCGCCGAGGGGCTGGCCGAGGACGGGGCGTCGGTCGGCATGGCGGCCCGGACCAGCGGTGTGCTGCGAGAGGCCGCGGAACGGGTGGCCCGGCGGTACGGCGTCAAGACGCTTCCCGTCGAAACGGACATGGGCGACCGGCGCCAGGTCGCCCGCCTGGTGCGGGCCGTCGGGGAGACGTTCGGGCGAATCGACATCGTCGTCAACGGGGGAGCGGACGTCCCCAGCAGCCCGCCGCTCCAGGCGACGGAGGAGGACTGGGAGTCCGGCATCGCGACCAAGCTGCTGGGGTATGTCCGCTGCACCCGCGAGGCGCTGCCGTGGATGGAGTCGGCCGGTGGCGGCGCCGTGATCCACGTCGTGAGCATCAGCGGCCGGGAGCCGGTCGGCGCCAGCGGCGTGCCGGGCGCCGTCAACGCGGCCTTGCTGAATCTCACCAAGACCATGGCCACCGAGCTCGCCCCGCGCGGCATTCGGGTCAACGCCGTCAACCCCGGCTTCACCGCCACCGGCCGCATGGAGCGGCACACGGCGGCCATGGCCAGGGAGGCCGGAGTCGACCAGGCGGTCCTGAAGGATCGGATCCTCGGCATGACGCCGCTCGGGCGCTTCGCCCAGGCGGCGGACGTCGCGAACCTCGTTCGGTTCCTGGTGTCGGACCGGGCCTCCTTCATCACGGGCGCCGCCTTCACCATCGACGGCGGCTTCACGCGGGGAGCCTTCTGACCATGGCCCGGGAGCATGGGAGCACTCCGCCGGCCGGCCGGCCCGCGACCGGGGACCGATACTTCCTCGTCGTGCTCGTGGACATCGACCCGCGTGAAGAGGACGCCTTCAACCGCTGGTATGACGAGGACCACGTCCCGGCCATCGTGGCGTGCCCGGGGCTCGTGAGCGGCAAGCGCGGAGTGGCCGTCAGTCCCGGTCAGAGCCCGCGGTACATCGCCTTCTACGAGGCGACCAGCTTCGAGGCGTTCGACTCCCCGGAGTTCACCCGCGTTCGCGGGTGGGGGCCGTTTGCCGAAAAGATCAGGAATCGGACCCGACTGGAGTTCCGCATGATCGGGTCGCACTGGGCGCGGGACGAGGTCGGTGAGGTGAGGGCGGCTCGATCCTGGCAGCCGGTCTTCGAGCCGGAGTCGCCGGCGGGCCGCTGACCCCCGAGGGGTGCCGCGGTGACGAGCAGGGAGGCCAGGGCCCGGATTGGCGCGGGGTCGCGGCTCAATGCCTTCATCTCGCTGACCGGCGAGGAGGGGGACGGGCCGGTCGTCGCGGTCAAAGACCTGATCGACGTGCGCGGGTCGGTGACCACCGGGGGCGGAATCATCCTGCCGAAGGAACCGGCTCTCGCTGACGCGACGGTGATCGGGCTCATCCGCCGACATGGGTGCCTCGTGGTGGGCAAGACCAACCTCGACGAGTGGGCGGCGGGGGCGACCAGCGAGAATCCGCACTACGGCGCGGCGCTGAACCCCAGGGATGAAAGCCGCGTGGCCGGTGGGTCGTCCGGAGGCTCGGCGGCAGCCGTGGCCGCCGGCATGTGTGACTGGGCGATCGGAACCGACACCGGGGGCTCGATCCGGACGCCCGCCGCCCTCTGCGGCGTCGTGGGCGTGAAGCCGACTCACGGCTGGGTCTCTCCCGACGGCGTGATTCCGCGCAGCGAGACCCTGGATGTCGTCGGTCCCCTGGCCCCCGACGTGACGGCGGCGTTCGGCGCGCTCGAATGCATGACGCACGAGTCGGGATTGGTCCCCACGCGGCCGCGATCCCCCCGCGATTTCCGGCTGGCGGTGCCGCAGGGCTGGGTCGACGGACTCGACGCCCGGACCGCGACCATCTGGGAACGCGTGCGCGCCGGGCTGCCCGAGATTCCATTCCCCGACCGGGAGCGCATGGTCGCCGTTCAGCAGATCATCGCCCGGGTCGAGGCGGCGGCCTACCACCAGACGTGGCTGCAGGCGTGCCCCCACCTGTACGGCCCAGACGTCCTCGAGAGCCTGCGCGCCGGGTTGAAGATCTCCGGAGTGGACTACCGGACCGCCCTCGCCGAGCGTCGCCGCCTCATCGCCGAGGTGTCCGGCGCCATGGGCACCTGGGACGCGCTCGTCCTGCCGACGACGGCCTGCATCGCCCCGCGCCTCGGGACTCCGGGCGTGACGGAGCCGCTGAGCCGGTTCACCCGCCCCTTCAGCCTCACGGGCCAGCCGGCGATCAGCCTGCCGGCACCCGCCCCCGGCCTTCCGGTGGGAATCCAGGTGGTCGGACACCTGGGGGCGGACCGCGCCCTGGGCGAGGTCGCTCTTGCGCTCGAGCGCGCGTGGCG
>DASYQW010000080.1 GCA_036005065.1 Candidatus Methylomirabilota bacterium
CGCTGCTCGTTCCTCGCGCTGCTCGTGCTGTTGACGCTCCCGGTGCCGGCCCAGGCGGAGTTCTTCCGCTACACGGACGAGCAGGGGCAGTCCTACTACGTCCAGGGTCTCGAGAGCGTGCCGGCGCGCTACCGCGCCTCCGCCGTCCCGCTGGGGCTGCGCAACGCGCCTCCATCCACCAGTGCCGGCACGACGATCCGCTACACGCCGGGTCAGCCGATCATGGTGGACGTCCGGATCAACGGCAGCGCCCCTGCAAGGCTGTTGCTCGACACGGGCGCCGACCGCACGCTCATCAGCCCCCGGGCGCTGGCCGCCGCCGGCGTGTCGCTGACGCGCCCCTTTGCGCAAGGCCAGATCGTGGGGGTGACGGGCACGGACCGGGTCTCCTTCGTGCTGATCGACTCGCTCGAGGTCGGTGACGCGCGCGTGAACCGCCTGCCGGTGGCGGCATACGAGACGGCTCAGCTGCCGGGTGATGGACTGCTCGGCCGCGATTTCCTCGGCCGGTTCACGGTGAACATCGACTCCGACCGCGGCGTCGTGACCATCTCGCCCAAGTAGCGGGCTGCCGACCCACCGTCAGGTCCGAGGCGCCCGCGCGTCTGGCGCGGGTCCCGGGCGCCGCCCGGTCGGAGCGGGGCGTCCGAAGGGGGGCCGCCGCGGCCCCCTCCGATGGACTAAGACCCAGAGGCCTGCGAGTCGGCGGTCTTCCTGACCGAGTGCCCGGGGCCGGTGTGGTCGGGCCGGCGGCCGGCGTCCCGAGGGCCGGGGCCGGGGCGGATCTCCAGGCGCTGCATCATGCCGATGTCCTCGTGGTTGAGGACGTGGCAGTGCATCACGAAGCCCCCGACGGTGTCCGGGTCGAAAAACGTCCGAAACGTGATGGACCCGAACGACGCCTGGTTGATGTTCACGGGATTCGCGCCCGGCTGGGGCTGAGCGGCGGGCACCAGGACCGTGTCGCGCCACTGCGGGACGCGCAAACGCTTCCCGTTGACGTGGGTGACCAGAAACGGATTCTGATGAATGTGGAAGGTGTGGTCCGAGAACGAACGGTTGATGATGGTCCACTCTTCGCGGTTCCCCACGAACATGTCGTCGAACAGCGGCTCGTCGTGGTGGAACAGGGACTCCTTGGCGAAGTTGATCAGCGGCTTCGCCGGGTTGCCCGACGGCGTGCCCGGGTCGTTGTCGTCCCGCATCATGTTGAGCGACGTGAACGGGGTGCCTCCCCAGAACGGGGGGTTATACCGTTCCTGGTACCAGCCGCAGGTCGGTAACCGCGACCCCAGCGCCTGCATGAAGACTCGCTCCCCGCAGATCTCGAACACGATCTTGCGCACCACGTTGGGGGGCGTGCTGAGCATGGTCCGGATGCTCGGGATGGCCCGCGGCACGGGCAATGGACCCGTGGGCAGCCGCATGCTGCGGGTCGGTCCCGAGACGATGATGGTGGCCAGGGTGACCGGCCACGTGGGGTTGGGGAGGTCGAAGCTGAAGCGGACGTTCCGCGGCGCCGGATCGATACCCGTGCCCGAGATGACCGGCCATCCCGGAGAAGCGCCGGGGTCGAGAGCCTGCAACTTGTAGACCCCGGGTCGGCCCGCCTTGACGAGCACGTCCCCGCGCTGGCCAGTGCCCAGCACGTACGGCACCCCCGGCGGAAGGGCCTGGACGTTGGGGGCCGTGATCCCGTCGTTGGCGACGATGTTCATCGCGTGGCCCTGCAGGGCCACCACCAGCGTGGCGCCCGAGGCCGCGTTGAGGAACCTCCACCGCTGCACCTCGCCCGGACTCATGTGCAGGGCCGGATTGGTGACGCCGTTCGTCGTCATGAAGAGGCGACCGTTCTTGAGCGTGCTCCACAGCCCGGGGTTTCCAGTGACGGGATCCGTCCCCAGCTGCATGGCGGAGGGATTGACGAAGGGCAGCCGGCCATTCTGGTCCGTGCGGATCTCTTGAAAGGCCATCAGGACGTCCCGGGCGGCCTTGACCTCGGGGAGGTCGTCGAGGGTTCCGGGCCCTCCCTCGACGATCAGGAACCCGGCCATGCCGCCGAAGAGCTGAAAGCTCACGGAACCGTGCTTGTGCGGGTGGTACCAGAACGTTCCGCTCTGATGGTCGCCCGGGAGCTGGACCCGGATCGGGCTGCGGGAGCGTGGCTCCATCAGCCGCAAGACGTTGTCCGAGATCCCGGCCGGCGAGACCGTCCACCCGTGTGTGTGCAGATTCGTCGTGTAGGGGTCGTGCGGGAAGTTCCCCCCGCGCTGACGGGCGGGATTTCGCGGCAAGTCGTTGAGGAGCAGCAGATCCAGGGCGTCCCCCGGCTTCACCCGGAAGGTCGGCCCGGGAATTCGTCCGTTGAAGGTGGGCGTCTGGACGACGCGATTCACGCCGGTGACATCACGAATGACGTTGCGCGCGATGACGGCGCGGAGATTGAAGCTCAGCATGGCATCCGAGGACTCGTAGACGTCGGGCTGCGGGAACTCGGGAACGCTCTGGCCATGGGATCCCGTGTCGACGCCGAGCTGGACGAACGCGGCCACGGCCAGGCACGACGTTGTAACGACGAGCAATCTCACCCAGGTGCGTCGAACCATGGTGGATCCCTCCCTGGATCGCCTTGGTTACGGCGGTCGCTCGGCCTTCAACGCGGCGGAATGGGCCTCCCGGTGGGGGTGAATCCGGCTGCCCAGGGTGACGACCAGCGGGGGACGAACATTGGCGCCGAGAATAGCAGACCCCGCCACACGGCGCAAGGTTGGACCGGGTCGATGTCGGGTCCCCGCGCTGCGGAGCGGCGAGAGCTCAGGCGGGCGGGTGCCGCCGGGCTTCGCGCTCGGCAGCTCCGGCCGCGAGGACGGTCAGGAGCTGATCTCGCGATCGACGCGGATGGTGCCCTGGCGCCCCTCGCGCGGCAGGATCGTCTCGTCCTGGCGGCGATCCTCGACCAGCCGGACCCAGCCGAGGTCGCCGACCACTTCCTTCAGCTGGTCGAGGAGGTCACCGTGTCCCTTGGCCACGATGAGGAAGGTCTGGTCGCCGCCGGAGGGCCCCGCCACGGCCGGCGGCTCGGGCTCGTGCGGACTCGGGAGGTGCTGGGGACCCATGTCCTTGATGGGCGTTCCGCAGGCGCGACACACGATCGGGCTTCCGCAGTGCGGACAGTTCGCCACCATGCACCTCCTCGGGCCCACACTGTCCTCCAGGCGGCGCGAAAAGTCAAGCAATAAGAGGGGTTCCCGCTCGTTTTCTTGACATTCCGAGCCGGAGGAGGGTAAAGTACCCGGTCGGAGGCTCGTCGCCACGGAGGGGTCGGGGTTGTTCAAGGGAATTCAGCGCTTTTTCGGGTTCGACACCGACGAGGAGGAGCTCTCCTCGGCGGGTCTCCGCCAGCCGGTGCTCTCGGCGTCCGCCTTCCGCGTGGGTGAGAAGCTCGCGATCAAGGGCGAAATCGTCGGGGAAGGGGACCTCGAGCTGGCCGGGAAGTTCGAGGGATTGATCAATGTCCACGGCACCGTCGTGGTCGGCGACCGCGCCGAGGTCGACGCGGATATCACCGCCTCGACGATCGTGGTCGGCGGAAAGGTCCGCGGGAACCTGAACGCGGCGGGGCGCGTGGAGATCCTCCCACAAGGCGTCCTCACGGGAAACCTGAGGACCGGAAGCTTCGCGGCGGCCGACGGGGCGTCCGTGAAGGGCGAAATCCTCGTCGAGCGGGGGACCAAGCCCAAGCCGGAGGTCATGGGATCGCCATGAGATCGGTCGGGATCGCTGCGCTCATTCTCGCCCTGACGGGGCCGGCTGCGGCGGGGGAGATCATCCTCGCGAACGGGAGTCGGCTCAGCGGCGAGCTCGTGAACGAGGTGCTCCTCGTCTCCACCGGAACCGACCTGGTCGAGGTCGCGCCCGAGCAGGTGCGCCTCATCACCCGGGACGAGGTCCGCCTCAAGGACGGCCGGGTCCTGCGCGGCGCGCTGGTGGGCGGTCGCCTGAAAGCCCGTACCCCCCTCGGCGAACTCGCGATCAGGACCGAAGAGCTGCGCGCCTTCCGCGCCGAGGGCGTCGCGGTGACCTCGGCCCCGGCGCCGGCGTCCCCGCCACCGCCGGCCGCAGCGCCGCCCGCGGTCGGGCCGCCCGCCCCGCGTGGACCGGCGCCGGTCCCGGCGCTGCCAGCGCCGACGCCCGCGCCGACCTCGCCGGCGGCGGAGGCGGCGCTGCCCTCCGTCACGCTCTATCAGGCAATCCCGCCGGCGCCTGCCGGGTCCGGCCGATTGTCGAACCCCGCCGCGGCGGCCCCATTCACCCCCTCGGTCCCGGCCGCCGACGCCGCGGGCCCTGACGGCACCGTGGTGGCCTCGGTCGGGTCGGGCGCCGGGCCGGCTTCCGGCGCGGGGAAGCGACTCGAGGTCGCCGTCCGCGAGAACGTGCTCCGCCGCGATGCCGTGGAGACGGCCGCGCCCGTGGGGAGGGTGCTTCGCGGCGAGCAAGTCACCTACCTCGACTCCATCGACCGCCGGCTGCGGATCTTCAACACGCTGATCTTCGACGGCGGCCACTGGATCAAGATCCGCGCGGCCAACGGGGCCGAGGGCTGGGTCCCGGCGGCGGTGCTCCGCGAAGTGCCGTGATCGGCTGGGGACCGCTCGGCGACCTCCCGCCGATCGCGCGGTGGGGGATCCTGAGCGTCGCCGGTCTGCTCCTCAGCCTCCTGGTCGGGGCCGGGGTCTGGACCTTCCTCCAGCACCGGGAGGCGACGGCGCGCCAGGCGTTCGCCGCGGCGAGCGCGAGCTATCGCCAGGCGATGGCCAGCCCCGAGCCGGCCCGGCTGGCCACGGCCGCTCAGGCGCTCACGCAGTTCCTCAGGGACTATCCTCGGATCTCCGCCGCCGCCCAGGCCTCGTATCTCCTCGGTAACGTCCAGTACCAGCGCCGCGAGTACGACGCCGCCCTCTCGGCGTTCGGCGAGGCGGCCCGGCGCGACGCCGGCAGCGTGGGGGCGCTGAGCCGTCTGGGCGCGGGCTACACCTGGGAGGCCAAGGGAGACCTGGCGCGGGCGCTCGAGACCTACCGGGACGCGCTCCAGGGGCGCCAACCGAAGGAGTTCCTCTACGGCGAGCTCCTCCTGGCGACCGGGCGCGTCCAGGAGCAGCTCAAGCAGCCGGCGGCCGCCATCGCGACGTACCGGCAGCTTCTCCGCGAGGTGCCCGACTCGGCCCGGGCAGAGGAGGTCCGGATCCGCCTCGCCATCCTGGGCGCTCGCGCCGCCTGAGCGCCTCCGACCGGCCGCGAGCCGCGACGCACGCCCAGACCCCCCGTTCGACGCATCCTGAGCGCTCCGGGCTCAACTCGACAGAAGATCCCTTATCGGACATTCGCGAGCCGGGCAGCGTGGCGCTTCGCGACCTCGCCCTCGGGAGGAATCCGGCCGGTCAGCCCGGGATCTGAGCCTCCTCGGGCAGCCGCTCCCAGTTCGGCTTCCACTCCGGGAGCCGCCACCCGAGGGGCTCGACGAGCGCCCGCACCTCGCTCGCGAACGCCTGGCGAACCTCGTCGTTATCGCGCACCTTCAGGCCGAGCTGGCGGTAGAGCCGGTTCTTCGGGCTCCCCGGCCGGCCGAAGATGTTCATCGTCCGGACGAACCACTTGTGAAAGGTCCGCTCCGCCTCGTCCCGCGTGGCCGCGGTCTCGGCCAGGCGCTTGACCCACAGCTCCCCGTGGCGGATGTGCATCTTCTCTTCCTTGAAGATCCCCTCGATGGCCCGGACCCAGGGCCCGTAGGAGCAGCGCCGCGCGTCCTCCAGCTGATGGCCGGCCCCGCGGTCCATGCAGAAGTTGAACATCACGAAGTCCGCCCAGGTATCGATCGGGTAATAGAAGATGTTCACCCGCTTGTCGGTCGACAGCCGCGCCGTCCCGATGTCCGCCTCGGGGTCCTCGAGGCGCCGGCCGAACTCCTGGTCGTGCGGTCGGACGTGTCCCTCGACGTCGAAGCCGAGCTCCTCGAGGAGGTCGTACATCACCTTGGCGTGGCGGGTCTCGTCCTTGACGATCTGCGCCACCACGAGCTTCTCGTCGACAGTCGGGGCCTTCATGATCCACGGGACGTAGCCGTAGGCGCCGGCCAGCTCCGAGTCGGCCTGCATGGTCATCAGGTGGACCAGGTTCGCCCGGTACACCGAGCTCATCTCGTCCGGGGACTGGATCTTGTCGCCCGCGGCGATCTTGGCCAGCAGGCGCTCGTGCGTGTCCCGATCCTGCTCGTTCATCCGGTCCTCCTTCACGGGCGCTCCGTTCGCTCGACGACCCGGACGGCCTTCCCCTCGCTGCGGGGCACCGTCTTGGGCCCGACGATCCGCACATCGGTCGAGATCGCCAGACCGGCCCGGAGACGCTCCGTCACCACGGCCCGAAGCGCCGCCACCTCGGGGCGGTCCGGCCACCAGCCGCCCCACCGCTGGAGCACGGGATCGGCCACCTCGACCTGGACCTCGAGACGCGGCAGGGGCCCGGCCCGATCGACGACCAGCTGGTAGTGCGGCGCCAGGTCCGGCAGGGCCAGCAGCACCGCCTCCACCTGCGAGGGGTACACGTTGACTCCGCGGATCACGAGCATGTCGTCGGTCCGGCCCCCCACGCGGGCCATGCGGGCGAGCGTCCGCCCGCACCGGCAGGGATCGAGGGCGAGGGCCGAGAGGTCGCCGGTCCGGTAGCGGACCACCGGGAAGGCCTCCTTGGTGAGGCTGGTGAACGTGAGCTCCCCTTCCGCCCCTGGCGGCCGCGGCGCGCCCGTCGCCGGGTCGACGACCTCGACCAGGAAGTGATCCTCGTTGACGTGAAGTCCCTCTCGCGCCTCCGCACACTCGGCGGCGACGCCGGGGCCGATGACCTCCGAGAGCCCGTAGAAATCCACGGCGGTCAGCCCCAGCCGCGCCTCGATCTGGCCCCGCATCCCCAGGGTCCAGGGCTCGGCGCCGAAGGCCCCGTAGCGGAGTCCGAGCCCGCGGCCGTCGACGCCCGCTTCCCGTAGCGCCTCTCCCAGGTGCAGGGCGAAGGACGGCGTGCAGGCCAGCCCCTGGGGGCGGAGGTCCTGCATGAGGAGGATCTGGCGCAGCGTGTTGCCGGAGGACGCCGGCACCACCGTGCACCCGAGCCGCTCGGCCCCATAGTGAAACCCGAGCCCCCCGGTGAACAAGCCATAGCCGTATGCCACGTGCAGGATGTCCCCCGGACGGGCCCCGGCCGCCGCCAGCCCGCGCGCCATGCAGATGCTCCAGGTCTCGAGGTCGCGGCTCGTGTACCCGACGATGGTGGGCTTGCCCTTGGTGCCCGAGGATGCGTGGATCCGCCGCACCTCGGTGAGCGGGACCGCGAAGAGCCCGAAGGGGTAGTGCTCCCGCAGGTCGCTCTTGGCGGTGAACGGGAACCGGGCGAGGTCGTCGAGGTCTCGGACATCGTCCGGGCTCACCCCGGCGGTCTCGAACGCCTTCCGGTAAAACAGGACGCGCTCCTGGCACCAGCGGAGCGCCGCCCGGAGCCGCGTGAGCTGCAGCGCTCGCAGCTCCCCGCGGGGCAAGCTCTCGACCGCCGGCTCCCAGATCATGGACGCCGAGCCCCCGGCCGGGCGCTCCCGATTTCGAGTGGTCTGTCAGGCATCAGACTCCAACCCATGGATCCGGCAGGTCATTACCCGAGTTCACGCCGAGGCGGCACGGGATACTGCTGCTCGACCAGCACGTGGCGGACGAACCCCAGGGCCTCCCGCTGGATGATCAGGTGGTGGGCGGCCTCACGGGCCTCGTTCCGGACACGGTTCCGTGCCGCGGTCTCGGCGACGAGGCGCCGGTACCGATCGGTCCCGGGCCGAGCCCCGGCCTGGAGCGCGTCGAGCCGGCGGTCGAGCTCGGCCAGGCGCCCGAGGAGCACGTCCAGCCGCTCGCCGACCCGCCCGAGCGCCTCGGCCTGAGCCCGGCGGATCTCGGCGGTGACCCGCTGGAGCGCCTCTGCCCGGCTCACACGATCTCCACGTCGGAGACCAGCCACCGCTGCCGGCTGAGGAACCGCGACATCGTCTCGAGCACCTCGGCCGACGCGACCGCGTCCACGCTCACCCGGTCCGGGAGGATGTGGCGGACCTCGGGGTACGAGACCAGCACCCGGCACAGCGTGCGCACGCGCGGGTCCACGTCGAGAAGCCCGCGGTGGCCCGGCCGCCGCCAGGCCTCCTGCAGTGTCACCCGAATCGCCCGCGGGGGGCTCATTCCACCGCCCGATCCGGCCCGATGCCCGCCCGGAGCCGCTGGTAGATCGCGCACAGGCGCGCCCCGAGCGCGTCGGCCGCGAACGGCTGGGCGCCCTCGCGCGCGCCGGAGGCGAGCTTCCCGGCCAGACCCGGGTCGGCCAGGACCTCGAGCACGGCGGCAGCGAAGACCTCCCGGTCCTCGGGGGTGAGGAGTCCCGTCACCCCGTCCACCACGGCCTCCTCCACGCCGGAGGCCCGCACGGCCACCACCGGAAGGCCGCTGGCCATGGCCTCGAGGACAGCCAGGCCCTGCGTCTCGGTGGTCGAGGTGAACGCGAACACATCGGCCGCCTGGTAGTAGCGGACTACCTGAGCCTGCGGCACGCCGCCGCCGAATCGGACCCGCGCCCGGGCGGCGAGCCCGGCGGCATAGTGCCGGAGGCTCTTCTCCTGGGTCCCTCGGCCGACGAGGACGAGCTGAACGGTCGGGTGGCCGACGGCGATCCGCTCGAAGGCGTCCAGCAGGAAGGTGAGGTTCTTCTCCCGGTCGAGCCGGCCCACGTAGAGCAGCAGCGGCGCGGCCGGCAGGCCGAGCGCCGCCCGTGCCGCCGCCCGGTCGCCGGGCTGGAAGAGCCCGAGGTCGACGCCCGTCGGCAGCACCTGGACCGGCCGCCGCACCCCCTGGCCCCGAAGGCGCGCCGCCAGTCCGGCCGAGGGCGCAATGACGAGATCGGCCGAGTTCGCGAACCGCGTGCTCCACGCCACCGCCCGGTCGGCCACGACCGGCCGCGGCAGCGGCACATAGTGCGCGTACTTGTCGTACAGCGTGTGGTAGGTGAACACGAGCGGGCGGCCCAGGCGCCGCGCGAGGCGCCGCGCCGTGGCCCCGAGCAGGAAGGGGTGCTGGGCGTGGAAGACGTCGAGCCCGAGGGCCTCCATCCGCCTCGCGAGCCCCCGGAGTACCGGCAGCGGGAGGGAGAAGTCGGGATAGGTCGGAGCCGGAACCGCCGGCACCCGCATCACGCCCGGCGTCGGCTCGCAGGCTCCGGCCATCCGCGGCGCGATGACGACGACGTCGTGTCCGAGGCGCTCGAGGGTCCGGCGAAGCGTCTCGACCGCCGTCGAGACTCCCCCGAGCATGGGGAGGTAGTTATTCGTGAAGAGGCCGACGCGCAGCCGCCGCCGATCGCCGTCGGCTACATCTTGTACTTGCCGAAGTCCTCCGGCTTGAGGTTCTCGAGCCACTCCTTGAGCTTCTCCTGGTCGTCCGACTCCTTCGGCGCGACCTCAACGCTCTTGGCTCGCCGCACGACGTCCTCGTCCACGAAGATCGGGGCGCCCACCCGGAGCGCCAGGGCGATGGCGTCCGACGGGCGCGAGTCCACGGTGATCTCCTCCTCGCCAAGCCGGAGATGGATCAGGGCGAAGAAGGTGTTGTCGCGAAGGTCGTTCACCACGATCTTCTCGACCTTGGCCTCGACGGACTCCAGGATGCTCTTGATGAGGTCATGGGTCATCGGTCGTGGCGTCGAGATCTTCTCGAGCTCGAGGGCGATCGCGTTGGCCTCGAAGATGCCGACCCAGATGGGCAACGACCGCCGCTCTTCTTCGTCGCGGAGGATGATGATGGGCATGTTCGACACGGGATCCAGGGCCAACCCCCGGACCTTCATCTCGACCCACATGGTCTCTTCCTCCTGGCGACGCGGCCCCAGCGCGCACACCCGGGGGCGATCGAATGGAGATTTCGGTATAGGTGACGCGCCTTTTGGGATATCGCCCCCACACTACCACCCACCCCGGGGGTTGTCAATCAAGCCACCGCCGGGATGGGACCCGGAGCGCGCCGCCGAAAAGAATCGCGCGCCCCGGCGGTCTGACCCTCCAGGGAGCGCGCGCCGCGTCGAGCCGCGTTCCGAGCGGCGGCTGAGCCGCCACAACCGAGGGGGGGCATCGGTCTTCCGAGCCCACCCCGAAGAGCTGGGCGTGTGTCGGACTGAGGAGCGCCCGGGACCGAGTATGCTCTGCACTGAGCAGCGGCCCGAGCGGCGGCTTCGCCGCCGCAACCTCCCGGGGGAGGTTCGGGAGGGGGCCGCCGAGGCCCCCTCCCATCTCCTAGGCGCGGCTCGGGCTCTTGGCGGTCCGCGGCGGCTTCTTCCCGTTGCCGCCGTTCCAGACGAGCGGGGGCTTCAGCTCGAAGCGCGCTTCGAGTCGGGCGCGGCGCTCCTTCCACCCCTCCTGGTACTCGAGCTCGTCCTCGTGGAGCGTGGCCGGCTGCTTGATCCCGTGGGCATTCCGGAACTGCACGGCCAGCTCCGAGGCCCGCTGCCGCACCCAGTCCCACGGGGTCCCGAGGGCGAACTGGTCGGAGAGGGCGCCGATCCGGCCCGTGTTGAGGTTCACGGAGAGGGTGACGCACGAGAGGATGGGCCCCGACCAGTAGGAGGTCTGCCAGTTGATCGGGACCGGGAGGATGTGGAGGTTGTGGCTGCCGCGGCAGTCCCCGGCCACCATCGGACAGGCCGACCACGGGGAGGTCAGCTCACCCGGCGCCGGCCAATCACCCTGGGCGAAGGCGATGAGCACGGGATCGTCCTTGCCGCCGTAGGTGAAGCCTTTCTTGGTCTTGATGTTGTGCAGGCGCTCGGCGGACACCACGAAGCCGAGCTGCGACTTCTCCCCGCGATCGTCGCGCGTCCAGATCCGCGCCACCACGAAGCGGGAGGATCGGGTCAGCCCCTCGATGTCGTACAGATCCTCGGGCGCCCGGAGCGTGATCACCTTTTCCTGGAGACCCTTGCCGAGCTCCTCCATCTTCCCGTCCAGCGCCCGCTGATCCTTGGGATGTGCGCCCGCCTCGATCGCCTGGGCCTTGGTGTCGAGATCGACGATCTCGAACAGGTAGCCGCGCTTCATCTTGGAGGAGGCGATGACCAGCCCGCTGTTGAAGCGCGGCAGCATGTAGGCGCCCGTCGCGAAGTAGTTGAAGGCCATGGGCTCGGTCTTGTCGGCGAACGAGAGCACCACCGTCTGCGAGGGATTCTCCGGCCGGACCGGCAGCGGCAGCACCACGCTGGCCGGCCCCGCGCCCCGCAGGTTGCCCGTGAAGGCGTCGGCGATCAGGTCCTGGCCGGGGCCGTAGAGGCCGAGCTCGGTGGCCTTGGCGGTGCCCTCCAACAGGGCGTCCCACATGAGCTCGTCCACCACCTCCATCGGGACCTTCTCGGTCATGATCCCGGTGACCCCCACGTCGTCCCCGGTGTGTGTCACCATCAGGGAGCTGAAGATCGGGGCGCCCTGAAAGCTGTTGTTCTGGAGCACGAACCGCGCGATGACGCCCTTGACCTCGTCGGCCGCCACCACGTGGCCCCCGACCCCGCCCACGTCGGCCTTGGTGGCTTTGACGAAGCGCTGGACCAGCTCGGGCTTCTTGGCGAAGACGTACGACTTGTAGGAGAAGATGTTCGGGGTGTTGGTGACGATGATCTTCTCGGCAGTCGTCGGTGGGAACTCCTGGAGGTTTTCTCGCGATTGGTGGTACTGGCCGAGGGGGATGCCGCCGCCGCTCCCGTTGGAGCCGTACCGCTTTGCCATGAACTGGCCTCCATCCGCGTGTGGGGGTGGGAGAGCGCCTCCGTGAAAAGCCCTGGTGCTTTTACCCTAGCTTGATAGAATCGGACGTGTCAAGCTAAAAGTTGCGGATCGTGCAATTTTTTGCTCACCCCGGGAGTCAGTCATGCGCGGACGCCAGGACAACGGGCAGGACGAGGTACGGCAGATGGTGCGCTGCGTGCAGCTCTACTACCGCGCGCAGCGCCATCAGAACGAGATCGCGCGGGAACTGGGCATGTCGTCGTCCAAGGTCTCGCGCCTCCTCAAGCGCGCCTTCGCCGAGGGCGTCGTCCGGGTGGAGCTCGAATTGCCCAAGCGCCCGAAGCTGGAGGCGGCGCTGGTCGAGCGCTTCAGCCTGCGCGACGCCGTGGTGATCCCGTTCGGCGAGGCGCGGGACATCAAGGAGGACCTGGGGGCGGCGGCCGCCCGCTACTTCGAGAAGGTCGCGGCCGATCGCGTCCGCGTCGGGGTCTCCTGTGGGTACACCCTCTACTGTCTCATCCGGGGCCTCCGGGAGCGGCGATTCCGCGACCTGGAGGTCTATCCCCTCTCCGCCGAGACCACGCTCGAGCTGGTGGACCTGTTCCCCAACACGCTGGTCGGCATGATGGCCGCCAAGTACCGGCCCCACGTCCGAGCCTACGCGCTGCCGGGCCAGGTCCTGGGCTCGCTGGCCGAGATCCAGCAGGAGCGACAGCGGCTCCTCCGCCGTGGCGAGGTGCGACGGATCTACGAGGCCGCCAACAACGTGGACCTGGCGCTGGTGGGGATCGGGATGATCGGCGAGGCCACGGCCGGCTTCTGCTCACTGGCCGAGTTCTACGGGGTGAGCGTCCAGCGCCTCCGGGCGCTCGGGGTCGTGGGCGAGATCAACTATCACCCGTACGATCAGAACGGCCAGATCCTCGACCGCAAGGAGCTCCGGGCGCTGACGCGGCGCGTCCTGGCGGTGACGCCGGGGCGCCTGCGCGAGCTCTCGGCCGAGTACGGGAAGTTCGTCATCGCCGTGGCCGGCGGCCCCGACAAGCGCCAGGCGATCCTCGGCGCCATGCGGGGGCGGTTCGCCAACGTCCTCGTCACCGACGAGGACACGGCCGCCGCGCTCCTGGCGGCGCCCCGGGAGGCCGAGGCCTAGCGTCCGACCCCGCCCGGCACGACCTAGAGGGATTCCTCGAAGACCCCCATCCGGCGGAACTTCGCGTAGCGCTGCTGGACGAGCTCGTCGCCGCTGAGCTTGCGGAGCTCGGCCAGGGCGGCCCGCAGGGCCGTCCGCGTCTCCCCCGCCGCCGCCTCCCAGTTCCGGTGGGCTCCGCCCGGTGGCTCGGGGATGACGCTGTCGATCACGCCCAGCTTCAGGAGATCCGGCGCGGTGATCCGCAGAACCTCGGCCGCCTCCCGCGCCCGCCGCGCGTCTTCCCACAGGATGGCGGCGCACCCTTCCGGGGAGATGACCGAGTAGATGGCGTGCTCCAGCATGAAGACGCGGTCGGCCACGCCGAGGGCGAGGGCGCCGCCGCTGCCCCCTTCCCCGGTGACGACCGCCACGATGGGCGTCCGGAGCCCGGCCATCTCGCGCAGGTTCCGGGCGATCGCCTCGGCCTGCCCGCGCTCCTCGGCGGCGATGCCCGGATAGGCGCCCGGGGTGTCGATGAGCGTGATGACGGGCTTGGCGAACTTCTCGCCGAGCTGCATGACCCGGAGGGCTTTGCGGTAGCCCTCGGGATGAGGCATGCCGAAGTTCCGGAAGAGCTTTTCGCGGGTATCCCGGCCTTTCTGGTGGCCGATCACCACGACTGGCCGCTCCTCGAAGCGCCCGAGGCCGGCGACGATGGCGTGGTCATCCCCGTAGAGGCGGTCGCCGTGGAGCTCGACCCAGTCGTCCAGCAGGAGCTTGACGAAGTCGAGCGTGTAGGGCCGGCGCGGGTGTCGGGCCAGCTGCACCCGCTGCCAGGCCGTCAGGCGCCCGAAGACCTTGCGCTGGAGCCGCCGGAGCCGGTCCTCCAGTTCGACGGCCTCGCTCGCTGCCTCGGCGCGCTCCTCCTGGCGGAGGGCCGCGATGCGCGCTTCCAGCGCCAGGAGCGGCTTCTCGAAGTCGAGGGCCTCGGTCGCCACCTGGGCGTCGCTCCGCGCCGGGGCCTCAGTCGGCCGCGAAGGTGATACTGCCGGCGCCCAGCAGCCCTTCCACCGCGGCCGCCAGCGCGGGCGACGGCCGGACCGTGAGCGCCCGGGCTCGCACGACGACCTCGGCGCGCGAGAGATCGAGATGGAGGTACAGCGGGGCGGGCCCCGGGTACCGGTCGAGGATCGCCCGGAGGGCCTGGAGCTGGGCGGCGGCGTGCTCGGCGTCGGGGACGCGCACGCGGCACGCGACCGGCGCCGGGGGCGCGGGCTCGCTGGTCGCCGCGTCGGCGCCGAGCGGGCGGATCGCCTCGGCCAGGAGCTTGCGGGTCGCGCTGCTTCCCTCGACGCGGCCCCGCACCAGCAGCGGCACGCCGCTCCGGAGGTGCGCCCCGCCCTGGCGGAAGGTCTCCGGAAAGACGGTGATCTCGACGGTCCCGTCCATGTCTTCCAGGGTGACGAAGGCCATGCGGTCGCCGTTCTTGGTGTTGATCTCGCGCATGTCGCTCACCATCCCGCACACGACGACCCGCGCGCTATCGGCCCGGCCGGCCAGCTCGGCGGTGCCAATGGCTCCGAGCCGCTGGGCCTCGCCCCAGACGCGTCGGAGCGGGTGCCCCGAGAGATAGAAGCCGAGCACCTCCTTCTCGTAGAGCAGGAGCTGGTCGGGATCCCACTCCGGCACCGGAGGCTCGGTCGGCGCCGGCACCGCCGCCGGCACGCCTCCCGCCATCAGATCGAAGATGGAGGCCTGCCCCTGCTCCCGCTCCCGCTGGGAGCGCTGGCCGCGCTCGAAGGCCCCGTCGAGCCCGGCCAGGAGCTGAGCCCGGCTGAGGCCGAGCGAATCGAGGGCGCCGGCCTTGATGAGGCTCTCCACCACCCGGCGATTGACGAGCTGCATGTCGACCCGCGGGCAAAAGTCGGCCAGGGACGCGAACGGGCCCCCCTCGGCCCGCGCCGCCACGATCGACTCGATCGCTCTCTCCCCGACGTTCTTGATGGCGCCGAGCCCGAAGCGGATGGTGTCCCCGGCCACGCCGAACCGCCAGCCCGAGACGTTCACGTCGGGCGGCAGGAGCTCGATCCCCATCGCCCGGCACTCCTCGATGTGGATGACCACCTTGTCCGTGTTGGTCATCTCCGAGGTGAGGAGCGCCGCCATGAACTCGACCGGGTAATTCGCCTTGAGATACGCCGTCTGGTAGGCGACCATCGCGTAGGCCGCGGCGTGGGACTTGTTGAAGCCGTAGCCGGCGAAGCGTTCCATGAGATCGAAGACCTTCTCGGCCACCTTCGGTTTGACGCCGCGCGCCGCGGCGCCGGCCAGGAACTTCGCCCGCTGCTCGGCCATCACCTCGGGCTTCTTCTTCCCCATCGCCTGCCGCAGCGCATCGGCCTCGCCCATGGTGAAGCCGGCCAGCTCCGAGGCGATCTGCATCACCTGCTCCTGGTAGACCATGATCCCGTAGGTCTCCCGGAGGTGCTTCTCCATCAGGGGATGCTCGTAGCTGGGCTTCATCCGTCCGTGGCGGCGGGCCACGAACTCCGGGATCATCTGCATCGGTCCCGGCCGGTAGAGGGCGACCATGGCGATCACGTCCTCGAGCCGCTCCGGCTTGAGCTGGCGGAGCGCGTCCCGCATCCCCACCGACTCCAGCTGGAACACGCCGAACGTCCGCGCGTCGGCCAGGAGCTCGTAGGTCTTCGCGTCATCGAGCGGCAGGCGCTCGGGATCCAGGCGGATGCCCCGGCTTTCCTCGACGAGCTGGACCGTGTTGGCGATCACCGTCAGCGTCCGCAGCCCCAGGAAGTCCATCTTGAGCAGCCCGAGCTTCTCGATGGGCCCCATCGGGTACTGGGTGATGACCTCGTCGCCCTTGGGGTCCTTGTAGAGCGGGACATGCTCGATCAGCGGCTCGTCGGAGATCACCACCCCGGCCGCGTGCTTGCCCGCGTGGCGGGAGAGGCCTTCCAGGCGCTTGGCGATCTGCCAGAGCTCGCCGACTTCGGGCCGCGTCTTCACCGCCTCGGCCAGTGGCGGGGACTGCTTGAGGGCCTCGTCGAGGGTGATCTTGAGCGTCTCCGGCACCAGCTTGGCGATCCGGTCGACCTCGCCGAACGGCATCCCGAGGACGCGGCCGACATCCCGGATCACCGCCTTCGCCTTGAGCACGTTGAACGTGATGATCTGGGCCACCCGGTCGCGGCCGTACTTCTGCTCGACGTACCGAATCACCTCGTCGCGACGGTCGTCGGCGAAGTCGATGTCCATGTCGGGCATGGACTTGCGGCCCGGGTTCAGGAAACGCTCGAAGAGAAGCCCGTAGCGGAGGGGATCGATGCTCGTGATGCCCAGGCAGTAGGCGACCAGGGACCCCGCCGCCGACCCGCGGCCGGGCCCTACCGCGATCCCCCGCTCCCGCGCGAACCGGATGAAGTCCCAGACAACCAGGAAGTAGCCCGAGAACTTCATGTCACGGATGATCCCGAGCTCCTGCTCGAGGCGGGCGTGCGCCTCGGCGGGCGCCTCCCCATACCGGGTCGTGAGGCCGGCGGTGGCCAGCTCCCGGAGGTATGAGTCGAGCGTGTGCCCCGCCGGCACCTCGTAGCGCGGCAGGTGGAACTGATCGAACCGGAGCTCGAGCTCGCAACGCTCGGCGACGGCCAGCGTGTTCGCGTACGCGTCGGGGAGCTCCGCGAAGACCTTGCGCATCTCCTCGGCCGATTTGAGGTAGAACTCCTCCGTCGCGAACCGCCAGCGGCTGGGGTCGCTCAGCTTGGCGCCGGTCTGGAGGCAGAGCAGAACCTCGTGGGCCCGGGCATCGGCCGCCTCGAGGTAGTGAGAGTCGTTGGTCCCGCAGAGCCCGACCCCGAGGTCTTGAGCGATGCGGGCCGTGCCCTCGATCACGCGGATCTGGTCGGCCAGGCCGTGGGCCTGCACCTCCATGAAGTAGTGATCGCGACCGAAGACGTCGGCGTACCAGCCCGCCACCTGCCGGGCCTTGCCCTCCTCGCCGGCCAGGAGCAGCCGGGACACCTCGGAGTTCAGGCAGCCGGAGAGGAGCAGGAGGCCGTCCGCGTGCTGGGCCAAGAGCTCCTTGTCCACGCGCGGCTTGTAATAGAAACCCTCCAGGTAGCCCCGGGAGACGAGCTTGATCAGATTCCGGTAGCCGGTCAGGTTCCGGACGAGCGCCGTGAGGTGATTGGCCCCTTCGTACTGGCCGTCGAGCGGCGCCTTGTCGAACCGGCTCCCCGGCGCGACGTAGAGCTCCACCCCGAGGATCGGCTTGACTCCCGCGTCGCGGGCCAGGTGATAGAAGTCGGCGGCGCCGAAGAGGTTCCCGTGATCCGTCAGGGCCAGCGCCGGAAACCCGAGCCGGCCGGCGCGCTCGACGAGCCGCTTGAGGTGCGCCGCGCCGTCCAGGAGGCTGTACTCGGAGTGGACGTGGAGGTGGACGAAGTCCGCGCGCTCGCCCATGGGCTAACGCTTCGGGGGGGTCTCGGAAGACCCCCCCGATGCCCCCCCCTCTC
>DASYQW010000081.1 GCA_036005065.1 Candidatus Methylomirabilota bacterium
CTCGGCTTGGCGACGAAGCTCTCGCGTGACATCTCCACCGTGACGGCGCGGTCGGTCCCGAGGTCGGCGGCGAGCCGCACCCACTCCCGCTGGCCCGAGAAGGAGTCGACCGCCTCGACGCTCACGAGGCGCCACGGGGCCCCGGGATCGAGCCGCTCGATCCGGAGGACCACCTGGGTCCGCGTCTCGTCGGGTCCCAGCACCACCCCCCAGAGAATCGCCACGCCGCGGCCCGCGAAGATGGCGTCGGCGCCCGGCACCATCTCGAGCTGGCCGTCGGCGAGCCTGGTGAGCGCCAGCAGTCCGGCCGTGACCAGGACACCGGCGCTCGCCAGACAGCGCCCACTCACGCCATGGACCGGAGGAGGGCTCGTCGCATCATGCGATCTCCGGGGGCCGGCCAGAGCCGCCCAGCTGGCTCAGGATCGGCTTCGGGATGACGAGCCGCACGCCCATGATGGGGCGGGGTGAGGTGCCGACCACCAGGTCGCCGACGAGCGAGAGCAGCATGTAGGCGTCCTCGGCATCCATGCCCTTCTCGCTCGCCAGGTACGTGATCCCCTGCTCGATCGCGTCGCGGGCGGCGGTGTCGAGGTCGGGTCCGAAGCCGACCAGGTGGAGCGCGTCGGCCGTCTCGATGCGCGGCCGCGCGACCGGGCGCGCGAGCAGCCCGAACCGAAGGCGCGCCGTGGCCGCGCACTCGACGCCGGTCCCGCAGGCGATGCCGTCCGAGATCACCGCGTGAGGATCGCCGAGTCCGAAGAGCGCGCCCGGCACGAACACGGGCAGGAAGACCCGGTGCCCCGCCGCGATCGGCTTCTGGTCGAGGTCCCCCCCGTGGAAACCGGCGATGCCGGCGCGGCCGCCGGTCGCCGGGGTCGTCGAGAAGGTCCCGAAGTTCGGGTAGACCGGCACCCGGATGCCGTCGAAGAGCACCAGGCCGTCCTTGATCGCGACCCGCTTCATCCGGGGCGTCGGAAAGCGTTGAGGCAGGAACCCCGCGTTCCGCTGGATCGCGACGAACCCCTCCGACCCGGTCCGGATCTCGAGGATGTCGACCACCAGCGTCTGTCCCGGCTCGGCGCCCTCGACGTAGACGGGCCCGGTCGCCGGCGGCGTGGGGTGGCCTTCCCACTCGGGCGTCCAGGGGTCGGGCACCTTGGCGATCTCCCGCTCCCCGCCGAACGCGTCCTGGACCTCCACCAGGAGCTCCTCGCCGGGAGCCACCCGGACCGCCGGCGGGCGGGCCGGGTCGAAGTGGTAGAAGGTGCGGTCGAGCCCGAGCCGCTTCACGGGGCTACCCTGGGTGAGGCAGCGGATCCGCCCGGCCTCATCCGGACTAGGCTGTCGGAGTAACCACGCGACACGCGTCTATCAACCCTCACGGTTGTTCGTCCACTCCGAGCGCGGGCTTGCCCGCGCAATTTTCCTCTGGGGGTGGGTCTGGGAGGGGGCCGTCGAGGCCCCCTCCCACACTCTAGACCCCCCCGAGCTCCGCGCGCACGATGGCCGCGCCCCGGCCCAAGGCCATGAGCTTCCCGCGAGCCACGTCTCGCGGCAGCGGCGCCATCCCGCAATTGGTGCAGGGGTAGAGGCGCTCCGGCGGCACGACCTCGATCACCCGTCGGATCGTGGCGGCGACCTCCTCCGGCGTCTCCACCCGCTCGATGGCGACGTCGATGACCCCGACGAGGACGTCCTTGGCCTCCAGCAGGCCGAGCAGCGCGAGCGGCACCCGCGAATTGGTGACCTCGACCGACACCTGATCGATCCGGCTCCGCGCCAGCAGGGGGAACGTCCGCTCGTACTGGCGCCACTCGAGGCCCAGCGACGCCTTCCACTCGATGTTGGCCCGAATCCCGTAGCCATAGCAGATGTGCACGGCGGTCTTGCAGCGGAGGCCGTCGATGGCCCGCTCCAGAGCCTCGACGCCCCACGCCTGCACCGCGTCCGCGTAGGCGTCGACGTTGAAGGCCGGCTCGTCGAGCTGGATGACGTCGACGCCGGCCGTGACGAGCTCGCGGGCCTCGGCGTTGATGGCGGCGGCGACGTCCAGGGCCACCCGGGCCCGGTCACCGTAGTGCTCGTCGGCCAGCGTATCGACGACGGTCATCGGTCCCGGAATCGTCCACTTGAGACGGCGCGTCGTGTGGGCGCGAGCCCACCGGACCTCGGCGCCGTGGATCGACGCCCGCCGCCGGACCGGCCCGACCACGGTGGGCACTTCGGCCTTGTAGCGGTCGCCGCGAATCCCGATGAAGGCTCGCCGGCCGGAATCGACTCCCTCCAGGCCCTCCACGAAGCCGTGGACGAAGTGCTGGCGCGACTGCTCGCCGTCCGTCACGATGTCGATGCCCGCCTGCTCCTGGTCGCGCAGGGCCAGGAGGACGGCGTCGCGCTTGCCCTCGGGCAGGGTTTCGGAGGGGAGGCGCCAGGGGGCCCACAGAACGTTCGGAGTGGCGAGCCAGGCCGGCTTCGGAAGGCTACCGACGATCGTCGTGTCCAGCATGGCGCGACCTCGCGCTCAGCTCAGCCTGGGGCGGGAGCGCCCGCTCAGCGGGCCCACCTGGCGAAGATGCGCTTCATCTCGGCCTCCGCCTGCCGGACGGATGTCTCGGGCGTCTGCTCGCCTCGCGCCGCCCGCGCGAACATGTGGGGAACGATGGAGCTGTTGACGACTTCCTCGATGGCCGCCGTCAGGTGCCCCGGATACCCCGGACAGGCGCTCCACCGCTCCGCCTCGGCCAGCATCGAGTAGGCGTGCGGGCTCTGCTTGTCGGCGGCGAGCTTGGCGCGGAGGTCGGCGACCGCCCGCGGATAGGCCGGGAAGTTGTAGAAGAGGCTCGTCCGGAAGGCGTCGTCGGAGGCGGCCACCAGGTCCACCAGGAAGCGCTTGGCCAGGTCCGGATTCGCGGCGAATCGCCAGACGACGTAGGCATGGAGGAGGTGCTGGGAGGCGAGCCGCGCGACGGGACCGGCCGCCGGCGGGGCCAGGCCGGTCTTCCTGGCGACGTCCGGGTTCTGCTGCTCGGTGGTACGGAGCGCGGAGATGGCGTTCTGGATGATCGAGCCGCGGCCATACACGTAGAAGCGGTTGTTGGACGAGGGATCCCACCGGAAGACTTCGGGCGTCATCGACTCCTTGAAGATCGCGGTCATCAGCTTGACCGCTTCCACGGTCGCCCGAGAGTTGATGGCCACCCGGCCGGTCTCGTCCTGCTCGCTGGCGCCGTACGACCACAGGAGCCCGCGCAGGGACATGTTGCTGTCGAGCTCGGGGGCCAGCCCGAAGCCCGCGTAGGCCCCGTGCTTCTCCTTGATCTTCCGGGCGCCGTCCCGGATCGCCTCCCAGGAGTCCGGCTTGACGCCGACGTCACCCCACCAGTCGGTCCGATAGTGCAGGGGATTGGGCACCCAGTTGTCGGCGAACGCGAAGTACTTCTTGGTCCTCGGGTTATAGGTCGCCTTGTGGGCGAGGGGGACGAGCTTGCCGAACCGCTGCTCGCAGTCGGCCACCACGTCGTTGAGCGGGAGCGCGTGCTCCTCGTAGCCGGCCGGCGGGGCCAGGAAGCCGAACAGATCGTGCCCGTTCCGGGCGGAGACCTCGACCGCTGCCCGGGCCTGCAGGTCGCTCACCGGCAGGTGCTCCACGTCGACCTTCACGCCGTGGCGCTCGCCCCACTCCCGGACCAGCTTCTGGTCGAACCACTCGTCGAAGGCCGGAACGACGTGGGTCCACTGGCAGATCTTCAGAGTCTGGGATCGGGCCCGGGCCCGCGGGACGAACACCGTCGGCCCGAGCCCGGCCGCCAGCGCGGCCGCACCGGCGGTGGCCAGCAGGTGGCGCCTGGTCGGGGTATGGCTGGGCGCGGGTCGGCTCAAGAGGCGGCTCCGGCGCTATTTAGCCCCTCCCGGACTTTTGCTGTCAAGGCTCGTCGTGGTCGCCGGGCGACATTGACCCTCCAGCGGCCCGGGTGCTATCATCGCGTCACCCTTGGTTGGCGCAGTCCCCGGCCCCTTTACCCTCACGACGGAGGTCTCCATGGAGCGACGCAAGTTCATCCTCAAAGCCGGCGGCGCGCTGGTCGCGGCGGGTGGGGCGGCGGCCGTCGAGGCGCCGAACGTCATCGCCCAGCAAAGGTTCCAGTGGCGGATGGCGACGAGTTGGACGCCGGCGCTGGACATCCTCCAGGGCAACGCCCAGCGCTTCGCCAAGATCGTGGAGGAGATGAGCGGCGGGCGGCTGAAGATCCAGGTCTTCGCGGCCGGCGAGCTCATCCCCGCCTTCGGCGTCTTCGACGCCTGCTCGCAGGGCACGATCGAGATGTACAACTCGGCCGCCTACTACTGGGCGGGCAAGGAGCCGGCCACCCAGTGGTTCACGGCCGTGCCCTTCGGCCTCAACGCCCAGGGCACCATGGCTTGGTACTACTACGGCGACGGGCTCAAGCTCTGGGAGGAGACGTACAAGCCCTTCAACCTCGTCCCCCGGCCCTCGGCGTCCACCGGCGTCCAGATGGGCGGCTGGTTCCGAAAGAAGATCAACACGATCGCCGACTACAAGGGTCTGAAGATGCGGATTCCCGGTCTCGGCGGCAAGGTCGTGGCCAAAGCGGGCGGCACCGTGGTGCTGACGCCGGGCGGCGAGATCTACACCGCTCTCGAGCGCGGCGTCATCGACGCCTCCGAGTGGGTCGGCCCCCACGACGACATGAAGCTCGGCCTTCACCAGACCGCGCGCTACTACTATTACCCCGGCTGGCACGAGCTGGGGACGACGGGCGAGTTCGTCTTCAACAAGAAGGCGTACGACGGGCTCCCGACCGAGTTCCAGCACATCCTCGATTACGCCGCGGCCTCGATGCACACCTTCGAGTTCATGGAGTACGAGGCGAAGAACGGCCTCGCGCTCCAGAAGCTCCGCACCGACTTCAAGGGCAAGGTGGAGATCGTGCCGTTCCCGGCCGAGGTCCTGAAGGAGCTCAAGAAGCTCGCCACCGACGTGAACAAGGAGGAGTCCGAGAAGAGCCCGATAGCCAAGAAGGTGTACGAATCCTACAACAAGTTCCAGGCCTATATCACGGACTGGAACCGGATCTCGGAAGGCCCCTACTACAACCTCGCCACGCTCTGAGCGCGCCCTCCCCGATCGCACCCGCCGAGAACGGCGGAGCCCTCCGGCTCCGCCGTTTGTTTTGACCGGGAGAGGCGGAGCCCCCTCCCGGGGAATCTCAGCCGCGGAAGACGCGGATCAGGCTGAAGACGATGTCCGGAAAGGCGATGATGAGGGTCAACCCGATGAGCTGGAGGGCGATGAACGGGATCACCCCCCGGTAGATGTCGCCGGTCGTGATCTCGGGCGGGGCCACCCCGCGCAGGTAGAACAGGGCAAAGCCGAAGGGCGGCGTGAGGAAGGAAGTCTGGAGATTCACCCCGATGACGACGCCGAGCCAGACCGGGTCGAAGTGGAAGTGCTGGACCAGGACGGGCGTCAGGATCGGGACGTGGATGAAGCAGATCTCGAAGAAGTCGATGAAGAACCCCAGAAGGAAGATCACGAACATGACGACGGCCAGCACGCCGTAGGCGCCGAAGGGCAGGTGCAGCAGTATGTCCTGGATCAGCCTGTCCCCGTTCAGGCCCCGCAAGACCAGCCCGAAGGTGTTGGCGCCCACCAGGATGATGAAGGCCAGGCTCGTGATGCGGGTCGTCGTCCGCATCACGTCCTTCAGCATGGCCACGGAAAACCGGCCCTTCGCCACCGTCAGGAGCAGACCCCCCATGGCCCCCACCCCGGCCCCCTCGGTCGGCGAAGCCACGCCCATGAAAATGGACCCCAGCACGGCGACGATGAGGATCAGGGCGGGGGCCAGCGCGATCGCCACCCGCTTGAGCGCCTCGGCCTGGAACGCCGCGATCTCCTCCTTGGGGATGGGTGGGGCGAGGTGCGGCTTCAGCTGGCCCAGGATGAACAGGTAGACGATGTAGAGCCCGACCAGCACGAAGCCCGGCAGGAAGGCGCCGATGTAGAGATCGCCGACCGAGACGCCCAGGATGTCGCCGAGCAGGATGAGGATCACACTGGGCGGGATGATCTGGCCGAGGGTCCCCGACGCGCAGATCGTGCCCGTGATGACCTGCTTGTCGTACCGGCGCCGCAGCATCGTCGGGAGCGACACCAGCCCCATGGTGATGACGCTAGCCCCCACGATGCCGGTCGACGCCGCCAGGATCGCGCCGACCACCACCACCGAGATCGCGATCCCTCCCCGGAGCCGGCCGAAGAGCAGGGCCATCGTCTCCAATAGCTCCTCGGCCAGGCCCGACTTCTCGAGGGCCACTCCCATGAAGACGAACAGGGGCACCGCCAGGAGCGTGAAATTCGTCATCGTCCCCCAGATCCGCAGCGGGAGCAGGTCGAAGAACGGCAGGCCGAAGCCGATCAAGCCGAACAGAAGCCCGGTGAACGTCAGGCTGAAGGCGACCGGGAAGCCGAAGAACAGGAAGACGATCATCCCCACGAACATCAGCGCCCCGAGGGTCTGGTCCCAGGGAATGCCGAACATCAGTGGATCTCCGGCACCCGTTGTTCCGGCTCCTCCCAGCCCATCGCCCAATAGAAGTTCTTGATGGCCTGAGAGATGCCCTGCATGACAAGCAGAGCGAAGGCGATGATGATGACGGACTTCAGCGCCCAGCGACCCGGGATGCCGCCGGGGTCGGGTGAGCCCTCGTTGACGGCCATGGAATTCTTCACGAAGGGCCAGGTCGTGTAGATGACGAGCAAGCAGGAGGGAAAGAAGAAGACCCAGAGGAGGACGAAGTCAACCCAGGCCTTCCTCCGCGGCGAGAGCCTGGCGTAGAGGATGTCCACCCGGACGTGCTCGTTGTACAGCATCGTGTAGCCGGCCGCCAGGAGGTAGACGATCCCGAAGAGGTGCCACTCCAGCTCCTGGATGAACACCCAGCTCCGGTTGAAGACGTAGCGGAAGACCACGTCGCCGAAGACCACCATGACCATGCCGAACGTCAGCCAGGAGACGGCCCGGCCGAACCGATTCTGAAACGCGTCGATGCGCCGGGCCAGTTCACGCACGCGGGCGTCCTCCCTCGATCCGGATCTCAGGCGCTGGCGGCAGGAAGCAAACCGGCCGCGATTCTAGCACGGTGACGCGACCCCGGCCAGAACGCGGCCCGCGGGCCCGGGTTATGCCCCGAGCAGCTCGGCGGCCACGCGGGCCAGGAGCAGGTTCGGCTGCAGCACGGGGACCCCGAGGAGCCCGCGCAGCTCCTCTTTGGTCTTCCGCCGATACCCCATGCAGTCGAGCACGATCAGCCCGGCCTCGCCGCCGCCGAGCGCCTCGGCCGCCAGGGCCAGGGCGGCCGGGTTCGCCTCGTCGTACGGCGACAGCACGGCCAGGACCGGGTCGAACCCGTAGCCACGCCAGCGGGCGGCGGTCTGCGGAAGGTGGGCGGTCGACGGCGCGAGGACGCCGAGTCGGCCCGACCAGGCGAGAGCGCGCAAGACGCCCAGCAGCAGGCGATCCGGGGAGAGGAGCGGCGCCGCCGACGCGAGCCCGGGAAAGACCCCAGTGCAGAGCACCGCGCTCATCGCGACTCCCGCCCGGTCCAGATCGGTCAGGCACGCCTGGACGCGCGGCACGATGTGCCGCTGCGCGACGAACACGCTGGCCCCACCCCGGAGGCGCGTCACCAGGACCTCGTCGCCCGGGCCCGGGGCCAGCGCCGGCACGCCCCGCACGTCCATCCCGTCGAGGGCGCCACGCTCGAGAATCTCGATGCCCGGGCCCAGGACCTCCGCCATCTCGGGGACGACGTCCGTCCGTGGGGTCTGCCCGATCGTCACGATGCCGAGCCGCGGAGGCTTCACCCGCTCCGCCCCCGTCCTTCCCGGCCGAGCTGCCAGATCGCCGTGTGCCGCACGTGCAGGACCGGATCCGCCTCGCCGGCGACGATCAGCGCCTCGAGCTCGACGAAGCGGTGCCCCTTCCGCTCGTACTCGGCGACGACGCGTCCCCGCGTCGTGAGCCGCTGGCCGGTCCGGGCCACCCCACAGTGGGCGAGGTCGCTCGAGACGTGGACCCAGGGGCCGAGGGCGACGTTCTCCGACAGCGCGCGGTTCGCCTGCTGAAGGAGGAGACCCGGGTGCGCGAGGGCCAGCGGACCGCGGTAGAGGACGGAAGGGTCATCGAGCTCGCGCGCGTAGCGCTCGATCTCCGCCGCCTCCAGCTCGAGCACGGGCGACCCGAGCGGATCGAGGCGCCGCAGCCGATCGGGCGTGACCTCCATCCGCACCGCCGGGAGGGGTCCGGCGGGATAGCCACCCGGGTCCGGGATCACCGGGGGCGCCCCCCAGGCGAGGCCGGCGATCGCCGTCGCCGCCGGCTCTCGGTCCCGCGTCGAGGCCAAGACCTCGACCACGATCTCCCCGGCGGCCGCCCCCCCCGATCGCGCGATCACCCGGGTCTCCACGCACACCTCGTCGCCGTCGTAGATGGGCCGCATGAAGCGGACGCGGGCGCTGCCCCGAGCGAGCCAGTCCGGACCCCACGCCGCGAGGAGCGGGCGGGTCATGAAGCCGTAGATGGTGGTCCCGGCGATCAGTCCCGCCGCATAGCCGTAGGTCCTGGCCACCGTGTCGTCGTGAATGCGGTTCGCCGAGTAGCGGGACTGGGTCCGGGCGCGGAGGCGAAGGGCGGGCAGCCGGTCGCCCGGACGGCCCGGCGTCCCGATCAGGGCCGCGACGGATTGCACGCCCCTGCCCGACTCGTCGACTCCGCCGGCCGGCGGCTGGGAGACGTCGCCATGGGAGAACCCCCCTCGAGACTGCGCGCGGCAGCCATCATAGCACGCGCCCGCCGGGCTCCCCCCCTCGGGTCACGCCGTCGGGCGCCGAACAGCCCGTGGCTCCATCGATACAGCCCGAATCCGGGATTCTCACCCGGGAGTTCCCCGGCCCGAGGGTCCAGTAGGGGTCGCGCCCCAGAAGTTCATGTCCCGACGGCTGGAAGCTGACCGAAGCTGCCCGCGGCGTGCCCGGGCTCCCTCGACCCCCCCTGGTATCTGAATTGCTGTAGGACACGTCATTCTGGCTGGGCGAGGGCAAAGGGCAGCGGCCCGGGATCGGGCCGAGCCGATGACCGGAGGCAGAACCGGGTGAAAACCGAAGAGGGCCTGACATCGCGCCCGGGAGGCGCCCTCCGCCGAGGCCTCCGGGTCCCCACGGCCCAGGTGATCGCCGAGCAGGCGCTGGACTCGTTGGGCGCCCTGGTCGGCCTCGACGCCGGCTGGGTCATCCGGACGGCCACCCCGGGAATCGAACGGCTCATCGCGCGTCCGCGGGAGTCGGCCCTCGAGCGGCCCTTGCGCGAGTTCCTCGCCCCCCACACGGCCGACGCGACGATCGAGGCGCTGGCCCAGGCCGTCCAGGCTTCCCACCCGATGGTCGTCGCCGCGACGCTGGAGGGGAACCGTCCGGTCCTGCTCGTCCCCGTCCCTACCCGCGCCCCGAGCGCGGAGATCTACGTCCTGGTCACCGATCTCCTCCGCGCCCGGGGCATCCGGTCGGCACCGCCGGGGACGCCGGTCGACCTCGCCCAGCGCCACGAGGATAGCGCCGCCGTCTACCGCGCGCGGCTCACGGATGTCGAGGCCGAGCTGGGCGAGGCCGCGCTCCTCTTCGAGGTCAGCGACGACATCGCCACCTCGCTCGACCGGCGCGTGGTGCTCACGCGGGTCGTCGAGCACGCGACCCGTCTCTGCCGGGCCCACACAGTCGCGGCCGAGCTGCTCGATCCCGACACCGGGCTCCTCGCCGTGGGCGCCGTCTCCGGTGATCCGGCCGGCCAGCTCTCGGGGTTCCCCGTCCGCCCGGACGGCACACTGGCCGGGCGCGCCATCGCGGAGGGTGGGCCGGTGACGGCGAGCGGCCGCGAGAGCGAGCCGCTCTATGCACGCTACTCCCTGGAGGGCGAGCGGCGCCGGCTCCTGACGAGCATGGCCGTGCCGCTGATCGCCGGCTCCACGGTGGTGGGCGCCCTCGTCTTCTCGCGGCGCGGCGCCCAGTTCGACGCCGCCGAGGTGCAGCGCGCCGAGCGCTTCGCCCGTCGCGTCGCGATCGCGATCCGGAACGCCCGCGTCTACAGCACGCTGAGCCGAGAGCTCGAGGAGCTGCGCGAGGCGCAAGCCCAGCTCGTCCAGACCGAGAAGCTCTCCGCGGTGGGGCGCCTGGCGGCCGGCACCGCGCACGAGATCAACAACCCGCTGGCCGCCATCGTCGGCAACGCCGAGCTTCTGCTCCGCCGCGAGCGCCTGACACCCACCCAGGGCGAGCGCGTGGACCGGATCCTCCACGCCGCCTACCGCGCGGCCCGAATCGTCAAGGAGCTCCTCGCTTTCGTCCGGGCCCAGCCTCCCGAGCTCGGGCCGACCGATGTGACCCGGCTCCTCCGCGACGCCGTCGCCGAGCGGGCCGACGATCTCGCGCTCGACCGGATCCAGCTCGTCGACCAGCTCACCCAGCTCCCGGTGATCCAGGGAGATGCCCAGCAGCTCGGCCAGGTCTTCGGCAACATCCTCGACAACGCCCTCGACGCCGTGAAGGCGACGCCGGAGGGTCAGGGCCGGCTGATCCGTCTGGCGAGCTGGACCGGGACCGACCACCTGCAGATCCGGATCGAAAACTCCGGGTCCCCGATCGGCGAGGCCGTCCTGTCCCGGATCTTCGATCCGTTCTTCACCACGAAGGACGTAGGCCGAGGCGCCGGCCTCGGTCTGTCGGTGTGCCAGGGGATCGTCACCGCCCACGGCGGCCGCATCTGGGCCGAGAACGGCGCGCACGGCGTGGCGTTCGTGATCGAGCTGCCGTCCGGCGAGCGGTCCGCATCGGCCCCCGACGCGCCCATCTCGACAGACTGATCGGCCTCCCGCCCGGACCGCCTGGTCGCCGCGCCTGCTTGACAGCCCCGGAAGGCCCCGGTACAGAGTGGCGGCATGCCTTCCGTCGTGCAGGCCGGGATCCAGGCCGACGACCTCACCGGCGCCTGCGATACCGGGGCTCCCTTCGCGGGGCGCGGCCTCCGGACGCTGGTCCTCTTTCCCGAAGCCGCCATCCCCGCGGCTCCGCCCGATGTTCTCGTTCTCGATACGGAGAGCCGTGAGCTGCCGGCGGCCGAGGCCCGCGGGCGGGCCCGCGCGGCGGTCGCGCGCCTCGCCGAGTGCGCTCCGGCGGTGCTCTACAAGAAGGTGGACTCGACGCTCCGCGGCGCCGTCGCCGCCGAGCTGGCGGGCGCCCTCGAGGGCGCGCGCCGGCCGTGCGCGATCCTGGCGCCTGCGTTTCCCGCCCAGCGCCGCACCGTCGTCGAGGGTCGCCTGCGCATCGGCGGCATCGACGCGGCGGATACCGCCGTCGCCCGCGATCCCGCATTCCCCGCGACGGGCGCCGACGTGCTCGCCTTGCTGGGTGAGACCGGCCCGCGCCCGATCGGCTTGATCCCGCTGGCGACCGTGCGGCGGGGACCGGCCGCCCTGGCCGCCCGTCTCGCGCGCGAGCCGGGCCGCGCCGGAGGGGCCCTCGTCTGCGACGCCGAGACCGACACCGACCTGGCGGTCCTGGCCGGCGTCACCGCCCATCCGCCGCCGCTCCTCGCCGGCTCGGCCGGGCTCGCCGCGGCGCTCGCCGCCCGGCAGCCCGGCGGCTCCCGGACGTCGATCCGCCTGCGGCGGCCCCTCCTGGTGGTGTCGGGCAGCGCCCATCCGGTGACCCACGCCCAGCTCGCGCGGCTGGAGGCGCGTGGCGCCCGCGGCACCTGGCTGAGCGGCGAGGGTCCTCTCCCGGTGGAGGATGCGACCTTCGTCGCCGCCGGCGCCCAGGCGTCCGCCGACGATCCCGCTCGACGCGCGGCCACGGTGGCCGCTCTCGTCCAGACCGCGCGGGACCACGTCGAGCGGATCACGCCCGCCACCCTCCTCTTGACCGGTGGCGAGACGGCCATTAGCGTGTGTCGAAGGCTCGGTGCGCGCGGCATCGCGCTCGCCGGCCAGCTCGAGCCCGGCCTTGCCCTCGGGACGCTCCTGGGCGGCCCGTTCGACGGGCTCACGGTGATCACGAAGGCGGGTGGGTTCGGCGACCCCGACACCCTCCGGCGAGTGTGGGAGGCTTGCGCGTGAGCACACCGGTCCTCGGCATCACGATGGGCGATCCGGCCGGCGTCGGCCCCGAGATCGCCGCCAGGGCGCTGGCCGATCCACTCGTGCGGAAGGCCGCCCGTCCCCTCGTCATCGGCGACGCCCGCACCCTGGCCGAGGCCGCGCGGCTCTCCGGGCTCACCCTCGCGGTCCGGCCGGTCGCCCGGGTCCGGGAGGCCGACTGGGCCCACGACGTGATCGAGGTCCTCGACCTCGCCAACGTGGACCCGGCCGCCTTCGCGTTCGGCCGGGTCAGCGGGATGTGCGGCCAGGCGGCCTACGAGTACATCCGGCGCGCCGTCGAGCTGGCGCTGGCCCGCGAGATCGACGGCATCGTCACCGGTCCGATCAACAAGGAAGCGCTGGCGGCCGCCGGCCTCACTCACTCGGGTCACACCGAGATCCTGGCCGAGCTCACGGGCACCCGGACCTACGCGATGCTCCTCATGGGTCGCGAGCTCCGCGTCATCCACGTGACCACCCACGTGGCGCTCAGGCGGGTGCCCGAGCTGGTGACGCGCGAGCGGGTCCTTCGCACCATCCGGCTCGGTCACGAGGCGATGCGACGCCTCGGCATCGATGCGCCGCGCGTCGCGGTCTGCGGGCTCAACCCTCACGCCGGCGAGCGCGGCCTGTTCGGCGACGAGGAGCAGGTGGCCATCGGCCCCGCCATCGCCGACGCCCGCGCCGGGGGCATCGACGCTACCGGCCCCTACCCGGCCGACACGGTGATGAGCCGGGCCCGCGGCGGCGAGTTCGACTGCGTGGTGGCGATGTACCACGATCAGGGACACGTCCCGGTCAAGACGCTCGGGTTCCGCTACGACGACGCCACCAAGGCCTGGACCGGGATGAGCGGCGTCAACGTCACCGTGGGCCTGCCCATCCTGCGCGTCTCGGTGGACCACGGCACGGCGTTCGATCGCGCCGGCAAGGGGACCGCCAATCCGGAGAGCATGGTCGAGGCGATCCTCGTCGCCGCCGAGATGGCGCACACCCGGAGCTAGCGGCAAGGTCGTGATCCGCCCCTAGCACGGGCGTAATGCTGCCGGAAAACCTCGGCGAGATCTTTCGAGTCCGCACAGTGAGCCGGCCGCCCAAGGAACAGTCCCCCGTGGAGCTCTCGGTCGATCACTCGCCCTTCCACCGCCTGATCGGGCTCCAGCTGGTCCGGGCCGAGCCGGGCGTGGTCGAGATGCGCCTGCCCTGGCGGGACGACTTCCGCCGGGCCGAAGACTCCGACTGGTACCACGGCGGTATCCTCTCGGCGCTCATCGACATCGCCGGAGACTACGCGGTGGCCTCCAGGCTGGGGCGCTGGGTTCCCACCATCGACCTGCGGGTGGACTATCTTCGCCCGGCGCTCCGGGGAGACCTCACGGCGGTGGCGCGCGCGGTGAAGGTCGGGCGGACGGTGGGCGTCGCCGACGTCGAGTTGCGCGACGCCAAGGGCGCCATGGTGGCGATCGGCCGCTGCGCCTACTCGACGAGCGGCTGAGTGGCCGGGCCTGGACAGGCCCCGGCTTGACACCGGCACGTCCTGACGCCATCCTGCGCACGTCGGCGACCTCACGACACGGAGGGACTCATGGCGTGACGGGAACGTTCTCGTTCACTGCGGGTAACGCCATCCGCGGCCCGGGGGTCACCGTCTCTCAGCGGTTGACGTGCCCTTCGCGTACTACGACCGCCTGACCCGCGCCCAGCAGCGGATCTACCGCCAGAGCGACGAGGTGACGAGCCTCCGGCTGCCCGGCGCATCCGCCCTGCGACCGCTCGTCGACGGACTGGCCGCCGCGCTCCAGGCCGAGGAGCGGACGGCGGTGCAGGCCGCCGCCCAGCACCTCCATACCGCCCTCACCGAGGTTCTCGGCGTCCGGCCCTGTCGCCTGGAGGTCCTGAGCGCCCGGCCGCACGGCCGGTGGGGCGAGCTCCAGGGCCTCTACACGACCGCCCAGCGGACCCGACCGCCGACCGTCCAGCTGTGGATGCGGACGGCTCGCCAGCGGCGCGTCGTCGCCTTCCGCACCTTCCTCCGGACCTTCCTCCACGAGCTCTGCCACCACCTCGACTACGAGCTGTTGCGCCTGGCCGATTCTTTTCACACCGAAGGCTTCTACAAGCGCGAGTCGAGCCTCTTCCACCAGCTCGTGCCCGAGCCCGCGCGGCCCTCCCCCTCGGCCGAGCGGGCCGAGACCGCCGGGCCGCCCGGCGGGCCCTGACCGTGGCGGAGGCGCGACCGATGATCGACGTCCGGGCGGCCCGTCCTGAAGACGTGGCGTCGTGCATCGACCTCGCCGAGGCCGTCATCGGCCCGACCCGGGCCGGCCCGTTCGTCCAGGCCGCGTCCGACCGCCAGCAGCTCCTGGTGGCCACGCGGAGCGATGACCTCGTGGGCTTCCTGGCCTACCGGACCGACTGGTTCGCCTGCACGTTCGTCACGCTTGTCAGCGTGCGGCCGGACGACCGTCGGCGCGGCGTGGCGCGGGCGCTCTACGCGGCGCTCGAGGCCCGCAGTCCGAGCCCCCGGCTCTTCTCCTCGACCGAGGAGACCAACGCAGCGGCCATCCAGATGCACCGGGCGCTCGGCTTCGTCCCCAGCGGGCACCTGGACAACCTGCCCCAGGGGTACCGGGAGCTGCTCTTCTACAAGCGGCGGCGATTCTGAGGAGAGATCACATGGCCGAGCCACCCCGCGCGTTCATCCTCCTCACGGCTGACCGTCTGCTGAACGGGGGCACCGGACCCCCGCTCGAGCACGCGGCGCTGCTGGTCGAGAACGGCCGCATCGTCCGGATCGGCCGCCAGGGGGAGATCCGGGCGCCGGAGGGCGCCCCCGCTCAGACCCTCGACTACGGCGACGCGACCATCCTTCCCGGACTGGTCGACGCCCACACCCACCTGGTCGCGCCCGGCGATGGCACGCTCGGCGACGACGTCGCCAGAGAGGACGACGACATCCTGCTCCTCCAGGCCGCCGCCAACGCGCGGACGGTGCTTCACTCTGGCGTGACCACGGCCCGCGAGAACGGGGCCAAGCACCGCGTCGCCTTCTCCCTGCGCGAAGGCATCCGCCGGGGCCTGGCCGCCGGGCCCCGTCTGGTGATCTGCGGCCGGCCGGTCACGGCCACCGGCGGCCACATGTGGTACTTCGGCTCCGAGGCCGACGGCGAGGACGGCGTGCGGGCCGAGGTACGGAAGCTCCTCAAGGAAGGCGCCGATTACATCAAGATCGTGGCCACCGGCGGGAGCACCCGGACCTCGGACCCGAACCGCGTTACCTATACCCTCGCCGAGCTCCGCGCCATCACCGACGAGGCTCACCGGCTCGGCCGGCTCACCGCCGCCCACTGCACCTCGGCGGGCGGGGTCGAGGTCTGCCTCGACGCCGAGGTGGACATGATCATCCACTGTGTCTTTGCCGAGCCCGACGGTACCTATCGGTTCCGCTCCGATCTCGTCGACCGCCTGGTCGCCGGCGGCGCCTGGGTCAACCCGACGCTCTACATCGTCAAGGCCACCATCGAGCGGCTCACCGCCAAGCAGGAGCGCGAGGGACGCCTCGCGCCCGAGCGCCTGGCCCAGCTCGAATCGTCCAAGCGCGCGCTCGACGTCCGGGTGGAAGCCATCGGGAAGATGGCTCGGGCGGGCGTCCGGATGACCGCCGGGTCGGATTCGCCGTGGGGATGGTACGCGCCCGGCGAATTCGTCCACGAGATCCGCATGCTGGCCGAGGCCGGCCTGTCCTACGGCGAGGCCATCGTGGCCGGCACGTCGGGGGCCGCCGACTCGATCGGCGTGGGCGAGGCGGCCGGCCGGCTGGCCGCCGGTCGCCAGGCGGACCTGCTGGTCGTCGCCGGCGACCCCACCCGCGACCTCGGCGCGCTCTGGCAGGTGCTCGATGTCTACCAGGCGGGCCAGCGCGTCGCGCGGGACAAACCTGACAGGTCATCCCATATCAGGAGTGTCTCGGAGTAGCCCGACGCCGACCACCAAGCGCGTGGTGCATCGAGGGGCGCTCCGAGCGGCGGCTGTGCCGCCGCGCCCACCCACCCAACCCGAGAGGGGTGAATCGGGGGGGTCTTCCGAGACCCCCCGAAAAGACCTAGGAGGCTGTCGGAGTAATCGCGCCACGCTTCGCCCAGCCGCCGCGGGTCGGTGTTCCACTCCGAGCGCGGGCTTGCCCGCGCAACCCTCCCGGGGGAGGTTGGGAGGGGGCCGTCGAGG
>DASYQW010000082.1 GCA_036005065.1 Candidatus Methylomirabilota bacterium
TACCCGATCGCCGCGCCGTCCGAGCGGGGATCGGCGGCGCCCATCCGCGTGCCGGTCCCGGGTTGGACCTCGATGCCGTGGGCGTGTCCGGCCAGCTCGGCCCACGGCTCCCAGCGCGTCACGTGGTGCCCGCGAGCCTCCAGATCCGCGATGGTCGCCTCCGGGAAGCGGCTTTCCAGGTTCAGGCGCTCCCGCGGGTCGCCCAGGACGAACCGTCCGGCCAGCCAGCGCGGCGCCTCGATCGCCTGCTGGAGGTCGAGGCCGAAGTCGATGAGCGCCGAGTAGACCTGCACGTGGATCTGGGGCTGGCCGTCGGCGCCCATGCAGCCGAAAACCCAGCGGAGGCGATCGCCCTCGAAGGCGAGCGAGGCCATCAGCGTGTGGGCCGGCTGTTTGCCGGGCGCGAGCGCGTTGGGGTGCGCGGGCTCGAGCGAAAAGTAGGCGCCGCGGTTCTGGAGGAGGACTCCCGTGCGCCCGGCCACGACCCCGGAGCCGAAACCGAAGTAGAGGGACTGGATCAGAGAGACGGCGTTGCCCTCGCCATCCACGGCCGCCAGGTAGACGGTGTCGCCGGCGAGGCTCCCGGCCGGAACCTGGTCCCAGGCCTGCGCTCGATCGGCGCGGATCAGGGTCCGCCGCTGGCGCGCATAGGCCGGGTCGGTGAGCCGCGCTGTCGGCACCGAGGCGGCGTCCGGATCGGCCAGATACCGGTTCCGATCGGCGAAGGCGACCTTCTTGGCCTCCACCAGGAGATGCACGTAATCGGCTGACTGGGAGCCGAGCCGGGCCAGGTCGTCGTCGGCCACGATGCCCAGCATCAGGAGGGCGGCGAAGCCCTGGGTGGGCGGCGGCGTCTCGTAGAGCGTGACGCCCCGGTAGGTCCCGCGGAGCGGCGTTCCCCACTCGGCCCGGGTCGCCGCGAGATCGGCGGCATCGAGGAAGCCGCCGCCCGCGCGGCTCGCCCGCGCGATCTCCTGCGCCACCGCGCCCTCGTAGAAGCCCGCGCGTCCGGCGGCGCCGATCGTCTCGAGAGTGCGGGCCAGGTCGGGGACGCGGAGCCGCTGTCCCGGCTGCGGTGGCATCCCGGCGGGCAGGAAGATCGCCGCTGTCTCGGGGACCGCGGCCAGCACGTCCTGGGTCCGCGCGATCCAGCGGGTGAGGCGGGCCGTCACCGGGAAGCCGTCCCGGGCGTACTCGACCGCCGGCGTGAGCAATTCGACCAGCGGCCGGCGCCCGTACGCCTGGTGGGCCATCACCCAGCCCGCGACCAGGCCCGGCGCGTTCGCGACCGAGAGCCAGCCGCGATGCGGGATCTCGGTGAGGCCGCGCGCGCGATAGGCCTCGATCGTCGCCGCGGCCGGGGCCCGGCCAGCCGCGTTCAGGAACCGGACCTCTCGCCGAGCCGCGTCGTAGAGCAGCCAGAACGCATCGCCCCCCACGGACGTCATGTGCGGGTAGACGACGCTCAGGACCGCGCTGGCCGTGATGGCGGCGTCGACCGCCGAGCCGCCGCCTCGGAGGGTGGCGACCCCGGCGGCGGAGGCCAGGGAATGGGGCGACGTCACGATACCGCGCGACGCCAGCGTGAGCGGCCGGCCGGTCTCCGGGTGTGTCATCGAATTCGGCGATCCGCCGGGCCGAGCGGCCTCACCACGAGCCAGTAGACGAAGACCCAGCTCGGCCAGAGCTGCAGCAAGAGACGCGGCAGCGACGCCCGGAGATGCCACTCCAGCTCAAGCGGGAGGAAGAGGTACACGGCGACATAGCCCGCCAGCACGAGCGCGAGGGTCACGACCGAGGCCGCGAGGGGAGCCCGGTCCTCCGGCTCGATCCGGGCTCCCACCAGGAGCGCGTAGGCCGCCAGGAGAGCGAGGACGCTCACCGCCCAGCCGCCCAGGGTCAGCAGGTCCGTGCCGAGCGCGCGTCCGACGACGGCATAGCGCGCGCCGTCGGTCAGTCTCGCCACCAGGAGGGGAAGCCGCCAGTCCTCCGTCATGTAGCTCGGTGGCGCCAGCGCGAGCTTGAAGGAGGCGACCACCGCCAGGACCGGAACCGCCCCTCCCGCGAACGCCCCGAGCTCCCGGAGGGAGCCCCGCCAGCCGATCACGGCCAGGCGGAGGGCGAGTCGCCCGAGCGCGAGCGCCGTCGCGAACACCAGTCCCTCGTTCTTCGTCCAGGCCGCCAGACCCACCATCGTGCCGGCCAGCGCCACGGTCCCCGGATGCGAGCGGCCCTGCCGATCGTACTGCCAGAGCAGCACCAAGGTGGCGGCCATGAAGAACCCGAGGGGGATGTCGGCGTACTGCGCGCTCCCGTGGGCCGTGAAGCGGGGGCTGCCCAGCAGCACGAGCGCCGCCAGGAGGCCCTGGATCTCTCCCCGCCCCGTCGCCACCGCCGACCCGACGAGAAGGACGGTGGCGAAGGTGAAGCAGAGGGCGACCACGGCGGGCACCACCACGGTCGCCCGACCCACGTAGCCCCAGCCCCGGGCGACGAGAGCCGGGAGCATCTGCGGGTGGTCCGGCCGCGACCACGCCAGGAGCGCGGAGAAGGCGTCGCGCCAGTGCTCGCCGCCCTCGAAGAGGAAGCGGGCCCGGAGGTTCCACACGGCCCACGCATCCCACTCCCCGTGAGGGCGGAGCCAGGAGGCGAGGGCGAAGGCGCCGAGGGCGGCGAGGGCCGCCAGGACGACCGCGGCCCGCAGGAGCCCGGCGCCGCCTGAATCCGGTGTGGCCGGGCGCGCGGTCCGCGCGGAGTCGGCCGCACCCGCCGACCGCCGGCGGCGGCCGGCAAGGATCGTCACCGCCAGGCCGAGGAGTCCCAGATCCCCGATCATGGGCGCCCACCGGGAGGAGCCGAGGATCGCCATCGCGACGAAGAACCCGCAGGACGCGAGGCCGAGCCCCAGGCCCACCGCGAGGCACCCGTCGAGGATCCGGCTCGCTCGGCCGGATCCACCCCCGGCGCGGGCCGCGCGCACCGCGATCCCGCCGACGACGATCGGGAGGCCCAGCGCCGGCACCAATCCCCACACTAGACCATCGGAGGGAGCCTCCACGGCCCCCTCCGAACCTCCCCCCCCATTTCGGGCTGGGTGGGTG
>DASYQW010000083.1 GCA_036005065.1 Candidatus Methylomirabilota bacterium
GGGGGTGTTCCGACACCCCCTCCGACTCACTCAGCGGGGCTCGCCGCCGTCGGCCGCGCTGGCCCGCAGGAGCCACCCGCGCACGCGGGCGCGGACATGGGCGACCCGGAAGGGCTTGGTGAGGTAGTCCGTCGCGCCCGCCGCGAAGCCGGCCTCGATGTGCTCGGCCTCCGTCCGCCCTGTGATCAGCACCACCGGGATGTCCCGCAGCTTCGGGTCGGTGTCGCCCCGGAGGGCGCGGCAGACCTCCAGCCCATCGCGGCCCGGCAGGAGCCAGTCGAGCAGGATGAGGTCCGGCCGCTCGGCCCGCGCGACTCGCAGGGCGGCCTCCCCGTCGGAGGCGGACAGGAGACGGAACCCCTCGGACTTGAGCGCCTGCAGGAGCAGGCTGAGGACGTCCGGTGCGTCGTCGACGATCAGTACCGTCTTGGGACCCTCGGCGGCGCCGGGCATCGGGCTGTCCGCGCGTACCGGCGCGGCCTGGGGGGCCAGGTCGGCCCGCTCGGCGAGCTCGATGACCTGGCCCTCGGCCGCGCCGAAGACGTCGAGCTCGCCGCCCACCGCGGCGACCCGCTGGCGGCACGAGGCCACGACGCGGTCGAGGGCATCGTCATCCCGCAGCGGAGCATGATGGAACAGGGCCAGGCGGCGGGCGCGCGCCGCCAGCGCGACGTCCACCGCGTACTCGACGGGACTGTGCCCCCAGCCGATCCGCCGCGGGTACTCCTCGAGCGTGTACTGGGCGTCGTGGATGACGAGATCGGCGCCCGCCAGAAACTCGATGTGTCGGCGATCCTCCTGGTGGACGGGGAGGCCGGAGGGGCTGCGCTCGGTCAGCGGGGTGCCCTCGGAGGGATGGCGCGCGTGGGGCTCGTGGTCGAGCGCGTAGACGAGCGATGCCCCCCCGACCTCCAGCCGGTACCCCAGGGTGAGGGCGGGGTGATTGAGGTAGCGAGTGGCGACCCGCACCCGGCCGAGATCGAACGCGCCCTCGACGAGATCGTGGTAGCGAACGACGGCGTCGAGCTGCTCGAGCGTCACCGGGAAGTACGTGTACTCCATCTGGCCGGCCAGGGTGTCTTCCAGTCGCTTCCCGAGTCCGCCCGGCGCGTAGATGTCCCACTCGTTGCCCCGCGTGAAGAGAGGCGCGAAGAAGGGAAAGCCCTGGATGTGGTCCCAGTGCGTGTGGGTGATCAGGAGGTGACCGCGTACCGGCCCGAGCCCCGCGGCGACGATGGCCTGACCCAGCCCGTGGGCGCCCGTGCCACAGTCGAGCACGATCAGGGTGCCCTCGGCCGTCCGCACCTCGACGCAGGACGTGTTCCCGCCGTAGCGTAGCGTCGTCGGTCCGGGCTTCGCGAGTGAGCCCCGTGTGCCCCAAAACCGGATCCGCATGGCGTCCCTGCCCCTCCAGGGCGAGACCGGCTCGCGGTAGACGATCGTGGTGGGCCAAGCCTAGCCCGGGGCGGCACGTCCGGTCAAGGACTGGGGGGACGTCAAGGACTGGGGGGACGTCCGGCCCGCTCCCGAGACGCCACCGCCGCCGGGCGGCCGGCGGCGGTGGGGTGGGGGCGGCGGCGGAGGGGACGTCAGCTCCGGAGATGCATGACCACGAGCTTCAGCTCCGTCATCTCCTCGACGGCGTAGCGGGGCCCTTCCTTGCCGAACCCGGACTCCTTCAGCCCGCCATAGGGCATGAGGTCCGCCCGCCACTGGGGACCCCAGTTGATGTGGAGGTTCCCCGAGTGGACCTCGCGGGCGAACTTCATGGCATGCTCCAGGCTCTCGGTGAAGATGGCCGCCGAGAGCCCGTAGTTCGAGTCGTTGGCCAGCGCGATGGCCTGGTCGATGTCGTCGAAGGGGGTCACCGCGACAGCCGGGCCGAAGAGCTCGTCGGCCGAGATCCGCATGTCGGGCTTGACGTCGGCCACGATCGTCGGCGCGTAGATCGCGCCCTGGCGCTGGCCGCCGGTGACGAGCCGGGCCCCGCTGCCCACCGCCTCGCGGACCCACTCGTCCACGCGGACGGCGTCCTTCTCGCGGATCATCGGGCCCATCTTCACCTTCTCGTCGAGCTGGTTGCCGGTCGTCAGGGCCTCGACCTTGGGCTTGAGGGCGGAGAGGAAGTCGGAGTAGACGCGGCCGGCGGTGAGGATCCGCTGGGCGGAGATGCAGACCTGGCCCGCGTTGGCGTAGCCGGTGCTCACCACCGACGCGGCGACCTTGTCGAGGTCGGCGTCCGGCATGACGATGACGGGAGCGTTGGAGCCGAGCTCCATGGTGACCTTCTTGAGCCCGGCCACCTTGCAGATGTGCTCGCCCACGTCGCGGCTCCCGGTGAAGGTGATCTTCCGGACGCGACGATCGGCGCACAGGAGGTCGCCGATCTCCCCTCCGGCGCCGGTCAGGCACTGGATCCCTTCCGGCGGCAGGCCTGCCTCGAGCAGGATCTCGGTCAGCTTGAGGGCCGAGAGGGGGGTATCGCTGGCGGGCTTCACGATGACGGCGTTCCCGCCGGCCAGGGCCGGGCCCACCTTGTGACAGACGAGGTTGAGCGGGAAGTTGAAGGGGCTGATGGCAACGACCACGCCGCACGGCACCCGGAGGGTGAAGGCCACGCGGCCCGCCGAACCGGGGGCGCCGTCCACGGGGACGGTCTCCCCGTGGATCCGCTTGGCCTCCTCGGCCGAGCCGAGAATGGTCTCCACCGCGCGGCTCGCCTCCAGGCGGCCTTCGGCGATGATCTTCCCTTCCTCCATGCTGATGATCCGGCCGAGGTCTTCCTGACGCTCCAGCATGAGCTGGGCGGCCTTGTGAAGGATCTTGTAGCGGTCGTAGCCGGGGAGCCGGGCCATGGCCTTGGCGCCCCGGACGGCGCTCTCGACCGCCCGCTCGACGTCGCCGCGGTCGGCCCGGGGAACGGTGTCGATCACGTTCCGGTCGTAGGGGTTCTCGACAGGGATCGTCTGAGGCTTGTCGATCCACTGGCCGGCGACGTACATGCGCATCGCTGTCCTCCTCATGCTGAGTCGCGAACGGGGAGAGTTCGAAGGGCTTCCCGATTATCGCCCCCGAGCGGGGCACGCCACAAGGGCCGGCTGGGGTCAGGACGGACGGGGATTCCGGACGGCCGCCAGCACCTCGCGGATGGCCGCGTGGAGGTGCCCGTTCGAGGCCAGCACCCCGGGGCCCTCGAGGCTCCAGGGCCCGCCCTGGACGCTCGTCACGCGCCCTCCGGCCTCGAGCACCATGAGACCGCCGGCGGCCATGTCCCACGGTCCGAGGCGCAGCTCCCAGTAGCCGTCGAAGCGGCTGGCCGCCACGTAGCAGAGGTCGAGCACCGCCGAGCCGAGGCGCCGGACCGCGCGGGCGCGGAGTGAGAGCGCCGCGTACTCGGGCAAGTTGGTCTCGGCGGCCGTCCGGATGTCATAGGGAAACCCGGTCGCCAGCAGACCTTCCCCGAGCTCCTGGCAGGCGGAGACGTGAATGGGCTCGCCGTTCAGCGTCGCGCCCCGGCCGCGCTCGGCGACGAAGAGCTCGTCAAGGTTCGGGTCGTAGGCGACCCCGAGCTCGACCCGGCCGGCCCGCTCGAGCGCGAGGGAGACGCAGAAGACCGGCACGCCGTGCGCGTAGTTCGTCGTCCCGTCGAGTGGGTCGATGAGCCAGCGGTACTCGGACCGGCCGGCCTGGGCGCCGCTCTCTTCGGCCAGCACCGCATGGTCGGGGAAGGCGTCGAGGAGCCGCCCGACGATCAGCGTCTCTGCCCGCCGATCCATCTCGGTCACCAGATTGGTGGGGTGGCCCTTGTAGCTGATCCGGCGCGCGCCGCCGAGCGCCTCGCGGAGGAGCTTGCCGGCGCCGCGGGCGGCCTCCACGGCGATCGGCCGGAACTCGTTCACGCGGCCGAGGGTAACACACCGTGAGGGGATCGTGCCAACCACCGTCTGCGAGGCGCGGTGGGCATGGCGGGCGATCGCCGCGGGCTGACTGGCGCACCGCACCTTGACCCTGCCGACGGCGCGGTGATATAAGCGGAGCACCGACCATGCCCAAGCGCGAGAGCAAGAGTTTCAGCGGCGCGCACGCGAACGCGTCGCCGGCGAGAGGCGGGAAGGGCCCGAAGTCGCCGCCGCCGGATGAGCGACCCATTCTCGTCGTCACGGGCAGCGTGGGGCGCGGCGGTCCGGCGTCGGGCGGGTGGGGGTACGTGATCTGTTACCCGAGCGGCCAGGAGCTGGAGGCCGCCGGCGCCGTCGCCGACACGACCGTGCACCGCATGGCGCTCACCGCGGTGATCCACGCGCTCGAGCGGGTGGGGGCCGAGGAGACGGCGCCCGTGCGCGTGGTCACCTCCAGCCAGTACACGGTCGACGGCGCTTCGGGCAAGGCCGAGCGGCGGTCCAATCTGGATCTGTGGGACCAGCTCGACGGTGCGATCCGCGGGCGCCGGATGCTCTGGGAGTGGGAGCCCGACGAGACGATGTACCTCCAGGAGCGCGCCGCCGAGCTGGCCCAGCTGGCCTTGAAGCGGGCGCCGCGCGCCTAGGAGCCGTCCCGTGCGCGTCGCCGTCATGGGCGCCGGCGCGATTGGTGGCTACTTCGGCGCGCGCCTGGCCCGGGCCGGGGAACCGGTTGCCCTCATCGCCCGGGGAGAGCACCTCCAGGCCATCGAGGCGCGCGGTCTCGCCGTCGAGAGCGTCGAGGGTGACTTCACCGTGCGCGTGCCGGCTACCGACGATCCGAGCCGGGTGCCGACCCTCATCGGGCCGGTCGACCTGGTGCTCTTCTGCGTGAAGTCCTACGACACCGAGCGCGCGGCCGAGGCGATCCGGCCGCTGCTCGGGCCGGAGACCGCGGTCCTCTCCCTCCAGAACGGCGTGATCAACGAGGAGACGCTGGGCGCGCTCCTGGGGTCCGAGCGGATCCTGGGGGGCCTGGTGTACGGCTTCGCGGTGATCCGGGCGCCCGGCGTCATCCGGCACACCCAGGGCGGGAGGATCGTCTTCGGTGAGCTGGACGGCCGCCGGAGCGCGCGCGCCGCCGCGTTCGTGGACGCCGGGCGAAAGGCGGGCTTCCCCGTCGAGCTGTCGGACAACATCCGCCGGGCGCTCTGGGAAAAGTACCTGATGATCTGCGCCCTGTCGGGCATGACCGCCGTCACCCGGCGCCCGATCGGCGACATCCGCGCCTGCGTCGAGTCCCGGGGCCTGTACCGGATGATGCTGGAGGAGCTCGCCGCCCTCGCCAAGGCCGAAGGGATCGGCCTGGCCGACGAGGTCGTGGAGCGCGGCCTGACCGCCGCCGACGCCCTGAAGCCGGACTCCTACTCCTCCCTCTATCACGACCTCACCCAGGGCCGGCGTCTCGAGATCGAGGCCCTCCAGGGACACGCGGTACGCCTGGGAGCGCGCCACGGGATTCCGACGCCCGCCCTCTTCGCCGTCTACGCGGCCCTGCGCCCGGCGGCGGTGGCCGCCGAGCGCGCCTGACTGTCCCGCGGCCCCGGGCGCGTTGCGGCCCTGCGCCGCGGCCGGTATAATTTCGTGTCTATGCCGGTACGCGTCCTGATCGGCTATCTCGAGCGGTACCGGGCGCGTTACCTGGGCGGTTTCGCGCTCCTGCTCGCCACCAACCTCTGCGCCCTGGCCATCCCGTGGGTCATCAAGCTGACGATCGAAGCGATCGGCTCGGCGGTGGGTGCCGCCGGCGGCACCGCGGCGGCACCCGACCTGGACGCCACGCGGCGCGCGGTGACCACGGGCGCCCTGGCCATCGTCGGCCTCGCGGTCCTCCAGGGGGCGGTTCGTTCCGCCTCGCGGTTCGCGCTCCTGGGGGCCAGCCAGCGCGTGGAGGCGGACATCCGGAACGATCTGTTCGGCCGCCTGGTCCGGCTCCCGCCCGCGTTCTACCAGGCCCAGCGTACCGGGGACCTGATGTCGCGGGCCACCAACGACCTCCAGGCGGTGGCGATGCTGATCGGGTTCGGGTTCCTCTCGATGGTCAACACGCTCATGGTCTTCACCGGGACGCTGGCCGTCATGCTCCGGATCGATCCCTGGCTCACGCTGGCCGCCCTCGGGCCCTTGCCGGTCCTGATCGTGCTGGCCCAGCAGTGGAACGGCCGCCTCCACGCCGAGACGCTGGCCGTCCAGGAGCAGCTCTCGCGCCTCTCGGCGAAGGTCCAGGAGAACCTCGCCGGGATGGCCGTCGTCCGGGCCTACACGATGGAGGCGCGGGAGGTCGAGGCGTTTCGCCGGCTCAACCGCGAGCAGCTCCAGCGCACGCTCCGTCAGGCCCGGACGCAGGGCGCGTTCTCCCCCCTGATCGGGGTCATCGGTGGGATCGGCACGCTGATCGTGCTCTGGGTCGGGGGCAAGGCGGTGGTGGACGGGCGGATCAGTCTCGGGGACTTCGTCGCCTTCGCGAGCTACCTCGCGTACCTCGCCTGGCCGGTCCTGGCTCTGGGCTGGGTGCTCGCCGTCGTCCGGCGGGGGCTGACCGCCCTGGGGCGGGTCGTCGAGATCCTGGAGACCGCCCCCGACATCGCCGATGGACCCGAGGTCGGAGGACCGGTGGCCCTCGCCGGCGAGATCGAGCTCCGCCGGCTCACCTTCGCCTACGACCCCCACCGGGCTCCTGCCCTCCGGGACGTGTCGCTCCGGGTCCCGGCCGGCGCCGTCGTCGCCGTCGTCGGGCCCACGGGGTCAGGGAAGACGACGCTCGGCGCGCTCCTCCCGCGGCTCTGGGACCCGCCGCCGAACACGGTCTTCCTCGACGGCCGGGAGATCCACACGATCCCGATCGCGGACCTGCGGCGGGCCATCGGGTACGTGCCCCAGGAGACGTTCCTGTTCTCGCGGCCCCTCGCCGAGAACGTCGCCCTGGGCGCGCCCGGCGCCGACCCGGCGCGTCTCGACCGGGCCGGCCGGGTGGCCGGCCTCACCGAGGACATCGCCCGCCTCCCGCACGGGTGGGCCACGGTGGTTGGGGAGCGGGGGCTCACGTTGTCGGGAGGCCAGCGGCAGCGCGCGGCGCTCGGGCGGGCCCTCATCCCGGATCCGCGGATCCTGATCCTCGACGACGCCTTCGCCTCCGTCGACGCCGAGAAGGAGGCGGAGATCCTGGCCGGCCTCCGGGAGGCGCTGGCGGGACGGACGACGCTCATCATCACCCACCGTCTCCGGGCGGCGCAGCTGGCCGACTGGGTCGTCGTGATGGCCGAGGGCCGGATCGTCGAGCAGGGGACGCACGCCGACCTCGTCGAGCAGCCGGGGCTGTACGCCCGGCTCTGGCAGCGGCAGCAGCTCGAGTCGGCGCTGGAGGTCGGCTGAGGCTCATGACGGAATCGATGCCGGACAGAGCTGGGCGGGGACGACGGGGCACAGCGGGCTGCAGCAGGCGCTCCCGCCCCAAGCTGAACCGCTGACGCCGATGAGAGCCGCGGGCGGCCGATCCGTCGCCGACTATCACGACGAGGACGTCCTCGGCCGCGCGTACGATCGCCGGCTCGTCGGCCGGCTGTGGCAGTTCGCGCGGGGCTACCGGGGCGCCCTCCTGGCGTCGGCCACGCTCTTCCCGCTCGCCGCGGTGATCGACGTGGCCCAGCCGTATCTCGTGAAGGTGGCCATCGACGACCACATCGTCCATGGCGACTGGCGCGGCCTGTCGCGCGTCGCCGCGCTGTTCCTCGCCACTCTCGTCGCCCAGTACGCGCTGCGGTACGCGGAGGGCTACCTGATGGCCTGGACGGGGCAGCGCGTGATCCACGACCTCCGCGACGCGCTCTTCGCCCACGTGCAGCGGCTCCCGGCGTCCTTCTTCGACAAGAACCCCGTCGGGCGGCTCATGACGCGCATCCTGAACGACGTCGAGGCGATCGGCGAGCTGTTCGCCTCGGGGGTCGTCGCCGTCGCCGGCGACGTGCTCACGCTGGCGGCGGTCGTCGTCGTCATGCTCGCGCTCGACTGGCGGCTGGCCCTGGTGACCTTCGCCGCGGTGCCGGTCCTCTGCGCGGTGGCGGCGTACTTCCGGACGCGGGCCCGCGACGCCTACCGAGAGGTGCGGAACCGGATCGCCCGGGTCAACGCCTCTCTCCAGGAGAACCTGATCGGCATGACGGTGGTCCAGCTCTTCGGGCGCGAAGCCGCCCACGCCCGGGAGTTCGGCCGGCTGAACGAGGACCACCGCCGGGCCGTGTTCCGGCGTATGCGCTACGATGCGCTCCTCTACGCGGCCGTCGAGGTCATCGGGTCCGTCGCGATCGCCGGGCTCATCTGGTGGGGCGGGGGGCAGATCCTGGCCGGGGCCCTGACGTTCGGGGTCCTGGTCGCCTTCATGGAGTACACGCACCGCTTCTTCCTGCCGATCCGCGACGTCTCGGGGAAGTACACCGTCATGCAGTCGGCCATGGTGGCGGCCGAGCGCATCTTCGGCCTGCTCGACACTCCTGCCGAGATCCTGTCGCCGCCGCGCGGCTATCGTCCGGCGGGAGACGCCGGAGGCGCGCCGGCCCTCGAGTTCCGGGACGTCTGGTTCGCGTACGAGGGGGCCGGGACGGCGACCGGGTCGCGCGAGGCTCCGGTGCTGCGCGGCGTGTCGTTCCGCGTCGCCCGGGGCGAGCAGGTGGCGGTCGTGGGCGCCACCGGTGCCGGCAAGACGACGCTCGCGCGCCTGCTGACCCGCACCTACGACGTCCAGCGCGGCGCGGTGCTCGTGGACGGGGTCGACGTGCGCGAGTGGGAGCTTGCCGCCTTGCGCCGGCACGTGGGGCTGGTCCTGCAGGACGTGGTGGTGTTCACGGGGACCGTGGCCGAGAACGTCGCGCTCGGCAATCCGGCGGTGATGCGTGACCGGATCGAGGAGGCCGCGCGGCGCGCGCACCTGGACGCGTTCGTGCGGACACTGCCGGCTGGCTACGACGAGGAGATCCGGGAGCGCGGCGCCAATCTCTCCCACGGTCAGCGCCAGCTCCTGGCCGTCGCCCGGGCGCTGGTATATAATCCCTCCGTCCTCGTCCTGGACGAGGCGACCTCGAGCGTGGATCCCGAGACGGAGCGGTGGCTCCGCGATGCGCTGGACCAGCTCCTCTCGGCCCGGACCAGCGTGATCATCGCGCACCGGTTCTCCACCATTCAGCGAGCCGACCGTATCCTCGTGCTTCATCGGGGACGGCTCGGTGAGGACGGACCGCATGACGTGCTGCTGCGGCAGGGTGGGCTGTACGCCAAGCTCTACGAGCTTCAGTTCGGGCGCGAGGCGACGGCCGGGGCGCGGGGCCGGTAGCGAGCGGTGGGCCGGCGCCCGATGGGCCGCGGCGCGGGCTTCGACGCCCGGGTCTACGCGCTCGTGCGCCGGATTCCGCGGGGTCGCGTCGTGACCTACGGCCAGGTGGCCGCGCTGGTCGGCGCGCCGCGGGCGGCGCGGGCCGTCGGCGGCGCCATGCGACGCTGCCCGCCCGGGGTGCCGTGGCATCGGGTGGTGAACGGATGCGGGAGCATCAGCCGGCGGCCCAACGCCAGCAGCATGTTGAGCCAGCGCCTCCTGCTCGCCCAGGAGGGCGTGCGCTTCGTGCAGGGGCGCGTCGAGCTGGCCCGCTACCGCTGGGCCGGGCGGGGCCGAGGGCGCGGCCCGCGGGTCGACATCGACGCGCTCCCGGTCTCCTGAAAGCCCGCGAGGAATTCATGCGGGACGTGGCCGTGCGGGGGCGACGGGAAGCAGCCGGGTGCAAGGTGAACTGATGCAGCCGGCCGCGGCGCGGGTGCAGGACGCGCTCAGGGCCTTCGGGCTCGGGGGGCCGGTGATCGAGCTCGGCGCGAGCGCCCGGACGGCGGCCGAAGCCGCCGCGGCGTGCGGGGTCTCGGTGGCCCAGATCGTGAAATCGCTCGTCTTCCTGGCGGGCGGCGAGCCGATTCTCGTGCTGACGTCGGGGGCGAACCAGGTGGACGAGACGCGTCTTCACACCCTGACCGGCCAGCCCATCCGCCGGGCGGATGCCGACGTGGTGCGGGCGGCCACGGGGTTCGCGATCGGCGGGGTCCCGCCGGTCGGCCACGCCCGTACCCTGCGGACGGTGATCGACCGCGATCTCCTCGCCCACGACGAGCTGATCGCGGCCGCGGGGACCCCCAACGCCGTCTTCCGGCTGACCCCCGACGAGCTGTGCCGGGTGACCGGCGGCGTGGTCGAAGACGTCAAGCGCCTCCGGAGCGACGCCGGGGCCGGCCACCGGGGAGGGGCGTCGCCGTCATGCGGGTGATGCCGCTCGCCGCCGATTCGCTCGGCGTGCGCTCGATGGCGACCTACGTCGAGGCCGGGGACCTCCGCCTCCTGCTCGATCCCGGCGTGACGCTGAGCCCACGCCGATACGGCCTCGCGCCGGCGCCGGAGGAGGAAGAGGCCTTCAAGCGCGCGCGCGATCGGATCGAGGGCTACGCGCGCCGGGCGACCCTGATCACGGTGAGCCACTACCACGCCGACCACTGCCGGCCCGAGGCCGAGGTGTACGCCGGCCGGCGGATCTGGGCGCTCGACCCGTGGCGGGTGGCCGACGCGCACCAGGCGGCGCGGGGCCGGGCCTTCTGGCAATCGCTCCGGGGACAGTGCGTCCTGGAGGCGGCGGAGTGCCGCGTCGCCGAGTTCGGCGGGGCCCTGGTGCGGGTCTCGCCACCGCTTCCCCACGGGCGTGAAGGCACCGGCTTCGGCTTCGTGGTCGCCGTGACGGTGGACGACGGCACGCGCTTCGTCCACGCCGCCGACCTGCAGGGCCCGGCCTCCGCCGTGGCCACGGCCTACATCCTGCGCGAGCGCCCCGACCTGCTGTACCTGTCGGGTCCGCCGACGTACCTGGCGGCGCAGGTCGGCGAGGACACGGTGCGGCTCGGGCTCGAGAACCTGCTGCGCATCGTGAACGAGACCGGCTGTCGCGTGATCGTGGACCATCACGCGTTGCGCGACCGCCATTACCGCGAGCGACTCGGCCCGGCCTTCGAGACGGGGCGGGTCGTCACCGCCGCCGACTACCTCGGTCACCGGGCGGAGTGCCTGGAAGCCTACCGGCCCGAGGTATGGGCGCGTTACCGCCGAAAGGAGGGGAGTTCATGGCAGACCAGCCAACGCTGAGCGTCGGCGACCCCGCCCCGGACATCACGCTGCAGGGGATCGGGGGGAAGGAGTGGAGTCTCGCCGACCAGAAGGGGAAGAAGAACGTCGTCCTCCTCTTCTACGTCCTGGACTGGACACCTGGCTGAACGAAGGAGATGCCGGCCTTCGAAGCCCGCCTGCGGGACTTCGAGGCCGCCGATACCCAGGTCGTGGGTATCTCGACCGACTCGATCTATAGCCACGATGCGTGGGCCAAGTCGCTGGGCGGGATCTCGTACCCGCTCCTGGCGGACATCCACCGCGACGTGGTCAAGAAGTACGGGATCCACTGGCCCGAGCTGAATGCCTGCTACCGGGCGAGCTTCGTCATCGACAAGCAAGGGACTCTCCGGTTCGTGGAGCGCTACGGCAAGGGCGAGCTCCCGGACCCGGAAAAGGTCCTGGCCGAGGTCAAGAAGCTCCGCTAGGGCATTTCGGGGGGGTCTCGGAAGACCCCCCCGATGCCCCCCCGTCGTGGCGGCGGCGAAGCCGCCGCTCGGAGCACGCCTCGATGCACCACTCGCTCGCTGGTCGGCGCCAGGTCGGATTACGCCGACACACCGCCCGTGGATAACCTCGGCGCCCACATGTCGATCGCCGGGGGTCTCCCGAACGCGCTGGCGCGCGGGCGGGAGGTCGGGTGCGGCGTCATCCAGCTCTTTCTCAAGAACCAGGTCCAGTGGGCGGGTCGGCCGCTCCTCGGGGACGAGGTGGCGGAGTTCAAGCGGCAGCGGCAGGCCACCGGGATCGGCACGGTCTTCGCCCATGCGACCTACCTCATCAACCTCGCCACGCCGGACGAGACGGAGTGGCGCCGCGCGGTGAGCGCCTTCCACGACGAGCTGGAGCGCGCGGAGCGCCTGGGCCTCCCGTTCGTGGTGATCCATCCGGGCTCCCACAAGGGCGCCGGCCGCCAGCCGGGGCTCCGTCGGATCGCGCGGGCGATCGACGACCTCCACGCCCGCACGGCCGGATACGGGGTGCGTATCGCCCTCGAGAACCCGGCGGGCGCGGGGCAGGTGCTGGGCGCGCGGCCCGACGACCTGGGCGCGATCCTCCACGCGGTCCGGCAGCCCGACCGGCTGGTGTTTTGCCTGGACACCTGCCACCTGTTCGCCGCCGGCTACGACCTGCGCACGCCCGCGGGGCTGACGGCGACGCTCGGGGCTTTCGACGCGGCCATCGGCCTCGAGCGGGTGGTGGCCTTCCACCTGAACGACTCGAAGGCCGCGCTCGGCTCCGGGCTCGACCGCCACGAGCACATCGGCCGCGGGGCAATCGGGCTCGCCGCCTTCCGGTCGCTCCTCCGCCATCCGCGACTTGGCCGGCGCCCGATGGTGCTGGAGACTCCCAAGGAGGACGGCTGGGACCGGAAGAACCTGGCCGTGCTGCGACGGCTCCGCTCGACGCCGAGGCCGCCCGCCACCGCGCGGCGCTGACGCCCGCGGCCGCGGCGGCGGGCATCCGCGCCTTCGGCCGGGCGCGTGTCGCCGCCCAGCCCGAGTGCGCGAACATCGCCAGCGCCATCGGCGTCGCCCAGTACGTCGCCATCGCTGCCGAGGTGGCGGCCGCGCTGCGGGTGGGCGGCCGGCGCATCCTCGACTGGGGCGCCGGGTGGGGTCAGACGAGTCTGCTGCTGCGCGCCCACGGCCTCGACGTGGTCGCGTACGACGTGGACGACAAGGGCGCGGCGGCGGGCCTCCTGGCCGGCGGCGACGTGCCCTATGTCGTGGCCCGGGGGCCGGCGCTTCCCTTCGCCGCGGCCGAGTTCGATGCCGTGCTGAACTGCGGCGTGCTGGAACACGTCGCCGACGAGACGGCAGCGCTGGCCGAGCTGTACCGGGTCCTCAGGCCCGGGGGCCGGCTCTTCACGTATCATCTCCCGAACCGGCACGCGTACGCCGAGTGGCTCGGCCGACGGCTCGGTCGCTTTCATCACGACCGGACGTACACGCGCGCCCAAGCCTGTCACCTGTTCGAGCAGGCCGGCTTTCGCGTCCTGGCCTGCCGGCCTTTTCACCTCCTGCCCCGGAACGTCTGGGGCGGGCCATCGCGACGGGTGGATCTCGCGGCCGGGGTCGCCCAGGCGTACGATGCGCTCGATGCGGCCCTCGTGCGGGTCCCCGGCCTGGCTCGCCTCGCCACGGCGTGGGCGCTCGTCGCCGCGCGACCCATCTAAGCTCGAGGCGATCATCGCGCACCTCCGGTCGCTGGCCCCGATTCGGAACCCGGTGCCGCCGCCCCAGGCGAAGTAGGGCGCGGGCGGGCGCGGAAGAGCTCGACCCAGGCGCGCGTCGCCTCGAGGTAGCGCGTGCCGTGCTCGCGGCTCGCCTCGATCTCGCTCCCCTCGTGCCACTCGTTCCAGGACGCCACCAGGACCCAGGGGGGATCGACGGCGAGCGCGGCCCGCCAGGTGGCGTCGTACGTGGCGCCGCCTCGGCGGTCCACGACGGTGCCCGGCTGCCGGATCACGCGGTCGTCGAAGCCCGGAGCCACGGCCGGGAGGAAGGGGAGACCGGCGGCGCGGGCGGCGGCCGCCCAGTCGCGGTAGACCCGCGTGAGATCCCGGCCGCGAGCGAGGAACGTGACGGGCGTGTAGACGTGGAGGGCGTCCAGCGCGTCGAGCCAGCCGGGGCGCGCGCTGTCGCCGACCAGGAAGACCGGCCGGCCGCTGGCCTGGAGCCGGCGCCGGACGTAGTCCCACGCCGCCGGACGGAGGCGGTGGGTCCCGTAGAGGAAGACGACGGGCGCCCCGTTCACCGTGAGCCACGCGGCCTCGCGGCCGTGCCGCGCGAGCAAGGCGTCCAGGTCGGCGGCGACCTGCGCGGCCCCGCCGATCCACAACTCTCCTGTCTCGTAGTAGGGCGCGACGCGGAACCCGGTGTCCCGGGCGACCGCCAGGAGCGCGCCGAAGGTCCGCGCCTCCTCGCTCGCCCGGCCCCACCACGAGACGACGAACCCGTCGAGGCCGGCCGCCTGCGCGGCGCGGATCTGGTCGCGGATGACCGCGGGATCGCGGCTGTCGTACGGCCCCCGGGCCGGGTAGTGGGTGGCCCCCAGATCGAGCCGGCCCGGCGCGCTCTCGCGCCAGGGCTCGTGGAAGCCCAGGATCGTGCCGGCCGGCAGCGCGAGCCGCGCGTGGTTCCAGTGGCGCCACCGACCCGCCGGACCACCGGGGATCCCGTACCAGGGGTAGTGGAAGGCGAGCACCAGACGGGAGAGCGCGGGCGACGCCGCCCGCGCCCGGGTGACGCTCCAGAGGCCGGGCCGGAGCCACAGCGGATGATCCCGCTCGAGCCGCCAGAGCCCCCAGGCGACGAGGGCGGGCAGGAGACCGAGGAGGAGGACTGTCGCCCGCCGGCCCGGTCTCAGCGCGCGCGGGTCACGCCCACCCGGTGGCACCAGGCGGCGACGGGGCAGCGGGAGCAGTGGGGCGACAGCGGCCGGCAGATGTTCTGACCGAACGCGACCAGGAGGTCGTTGTACTCGATCCAGTAGCGGCGCGGCAATTTGGCTCGCAGCGCCGTCTCCGTCTCGGCCGGCGTCCGGGTCCGCACGAACCCGAGTCGGTTCGAGATCCGGTGGACGTGGGTGTCCACGCAGATCCCCGGCTTGCCGAACCCGACCGTCAACACCAGGTTGGCGGTCTTCCGGCCGACGCCCGGAAGGGTCAGCAGGGCGTCGAGGTCGTCGGGCACGCGGCCGCCGAAGCGGGCGCGGAGGTCCCGGCAGACGGCGTGGATGACGCGGGTCTTGGTGCGGTAGAAGCCGACCGGGTAGATGGCCCGCTCGATGGCGCGGGGCGCGAGGCGGAGCATCGCGTCGGGGGCGTCGGCCAGTGCAAATAGCCGCGCGGCGGCCGGGCGCGTCGTCGTGTCCTGGGTGCGGAGGGAGAGGAGGCAGGCGACCAGGACGCGGAAGGGATCGGCCTCGACCGCCGCCACGTCCGACACCGCCGTGGGCGACCAGGCGGCCACGTGGCGGCGGAGGGTCCGGACGACGCGCCCGATGACGGTCGGCGGCATGGGAGCGGCGACCGCGCGGGCGAGCCACCGGGGGGCCGCTCGTCGACGCGCCGTCGTGGGCATCGGCCTCTCTCTCCCTACGACTTGTCGCGAAGCTGGGCCAGGAGCCGCTCGGCGGTCGGCCGGTGGCGAACCACCCAGTCCGCGACGTACGTCGGCGCGCGTTCGTCGAGGACCTGCTGGAGCTCGCGTCGCGCCTCGGCGTACCGGCGTCGCTCGATCAGGCACTTGGCCAGCTCGACCCGGGCGCGGGTGAAGTGGGGATCGAGGCCGAGCGCCTTCCGCTCGTACGCCTCGGCCCTGGCGAGGTCGCCGCCCATGAGGCCGGGCGTCTCGAGGTAGAAGGACCCGGCCAGCGCCAGGCCGCCGACGTGGTTCGGGTCGAGCCGGAGGACCGTCTCGATCTCCTCCTTGAGCGTGCCCAGCAGAAACGCGGCCCGGAGCTTGCCCTTGGCGATCGCCCAGCGCCCCAGGTTCGCCGCGTACCAGAGGTGGGCCTCCGGGCTGCGCGGATCGAGCTCGACGGCGCGCTTGGCGACGTCCCGGCCCCGCTCGTACCCGGCCAGCTTCTCGTCGAGGCTCGTCGCGCGGAGATCGGCCCAGGTGAGATGGACCCAGCCCAGGAGGAGGAGCGCGTCCAGGGTCGGCTCCCGAGCCACCGAGCGCTCGAGGAGTTCCCGCGCGCGGTCGATCCGAGCGAGGTCCTCGTGGAAGCTCCGGAAGAGGGCCCAGGCCTCCGCCACCGGGCCCGAGGTCGGAGGCGTGACCGGCGTCGCGGCGGGCGTGACGAGGGCCAGGCCGAGCACGAAGAGGAGCGCGGGCAGCAGGGCGCCGCCGGGCCGGAGGGTGAGCGCCATCGCCGAGGACTCTACCAGGGAGCCGGGCGTCGTTCAACCGAGCCCCGGGCGCGCCTTGACAAAGCGGCGCGGCGCTCCCATCATCGCCCCCATGCGGGGCTTCATCCACACCCTCGCCGCCGCGCTGCTCGGCGCGGGGCTGGGGGTGCAGCTGTTCCTCTCCTTTCTCGTGGCGCCCTCGGCCTTCCGCGTCACCGATCGGCCGGTGGCGGTCCGCCTCATGGAGGCGCTCTTTCCCGGCTACTACGGCTTCGGGATCGTCACGACCGGTCTGGCGTGCGGCCTGACGCTCTGGCTGGCCCTCGGGGGGGGCCGGGCGCCGCTCCGCTGGGCCGCCGTGACGCTGCTCGGCGTCGTCCTCGCGGGCACGCTCTACGCCGGGCAGATCCTGCTGCCCCAGGCGCGGGCGGCGCGCCTGCGCGCCCAGGTGGCGCCGGCCGGCGACCTGGCTCCGCTCGAGTTCTCGCGCCTCCACCGCCGGGCAGTGGCGGTGAACATCGCGCTCTTCGGCGTCGGCGCCGTCGCGCTCGCGCTCCACGCCGCCGCGCGTCCCCACTGACCTCGCCCGTGGAACGCGCACGGGTCGTCGTGGTGGGCGGTGGCTTCTGGGGGTGCAGCACGCTCTACCACCTCGCGATGCTGGGGCTCTCCGACTGTCTCCTCGTCGAGCAGGGCGAGCTGGCGGGGCAGACGACGGGGCAGGCCGCGGGGATGATCGGGCAGCTCCGGAGCTCGCCCGCCGCGTCGCGCGGCGCCGCCTACGGGGTCGAGCTCCTGCGCCGGCTGGCCGCCGAACCCGGCGCCCCGAGCCCGTTCCGGGAGGTCGGCAGCGTCAAGGTCGCGCTCACCCCGGGGCGGGTCACGGAGCTCCGCCGGCAGGTGGCCGAGGGCCGGCGGCTCGGCCTCCCGGTGACGCTCGTCGCGCCCGAGGAGGCCGCGCGGCTCGCCCCGGGCCTCGACTCGCGTCGTGTGCTCGCGGCGGCGCACGTGGCCTCGGACGGCTACGTCGATCCGGCGGCGACCGCCCGCGCCCTGGCCGACCGGGCCGAGCGCCAGGGCGCCCGCGTCTGGACGGCCGCCCGGGTCGAGCGGATCCTGGTGAGCCGCGATCGGGTGCAGGGGGTGTTGACCGAGCGGGGGCGGGTGGCCGCGTCGACCGTCGTGCTCGCCGCCGGACCCTGGGCCGGCCTCGTGGCGGAGACCGCCGGCGTGCGGCTCCCCGTCTACCCCGTCCGCCATCAGCTCGCCGTCAGCGCGCCGCTCACCGGGTTGCCCACCACGTTCCCCCTCGTGCGCGTCCCCGACGCGTGCGCGTACATCCGGCCCGACGGCCGCGAGCTCTGGTTCGGGCGGTTCGAGCGGCGGCCCCTGAGCTATGACCCGCGGACGCTGCGGCCGGGGATGACGATGAAGGACGTGCCGCCGGGGACCGGCGCGCTCGCCACCGCGCGAGCGCGGCTCGTCGAGGTCTTTCCGCCGCTCGGCGACGTGCCGGTCGTGAGCGCGCGGGCGGGCCTGCCCGCCTTCACGCCGGACGGCGAGCATCTCCTCGGCCCGCTCGGCCGGCCGCGCGGCCTCCTGATCGCGGCGGGCTGCAACGCCACCGGGATCATGGACGGCCTGGCGATGGGACGGCTCGTGGCGGAGCTGGCCGCCGGTCAGCCGCCGTTCCTCGACGTGACGGCCATGCACCCCGGGCGCTTCGGCGGGCGCTACCGGGGGGTCGCGGCGCTGCGCGCGTCGTGCGAGAATGTCTACCGCAACTACTACTCCCTCCGGGCGGGTCGGGTGTAGCTCTCGGAAATCGGGGCAGGCGCTCAACGAGACGGATCGGGAGGGATCGGCGATCACCAGTCGAACACGCGGACTACCATGGGCACACCGGCGCACCACCATCGTCCTCGCCCTCGTCGTCACCGCCGCCATCCTGACGGCCGCCGCCGCCCAGGCTCAGGGCGTGACCGCGCCGCGGCTGACCGCGGTGGATCGGGCGACCTACGAGGCCCTGAAGGTCCAGGCGGAGCATGATCCCGCCGCCCAGGCGCCCGACCGCATCCTCGACGCCGAGGCGCCCCAGCCGGCGGACCCACACATCGTCACGTCCTTCCCCGGGCTCAACCGGCCGGCTGCCGCCAACAGCGGGTTCGTCTTCGTCCCGCCGGACCCGATCGTGGCCAAGAGCTTCACCCGCGTGCTCGAGGCGGCCAACAGCGCCGTTCGCCTCCACACCACGACCGGGGCTGTCCTGGACACGAGGAGCCTGAACGTCTTCTTCGGCGTCACGCCCTCGGGGTCGTCGGGGCTTCTCTTCGACCCCAAGGTCTACTTCGACCGGCTCGGCGTGAACCGGCGCTTCTACGTGGTGGCGCTGGAGATGCGCACGTCTCCCCGGGTGTCGCGGATCCACGTCGGGGTCTCCCGCAGTTCCGAGCCCGGCAATCTGGGTCCCGCCAGCTGGTGCCGCTATGCCATCGATGGCCGGCGGAATCCGGGGACGGGGCTTGACAGCTGGGCGGACTACCCGGGGCTCGGGGTGGGCGCGGACAAGCTGGTCATCACCGCCAATCAGTTCACGTTCTCCGCGGGCTCGTTCACGTTCGCCATCGTCCGCGTCCTCAACAAGCTGGTGCTGGCGAACAACGGGGCGGCCTGCCCGGCGCGGCCGTTCGTCTCCACCTTCCAGCCCTCGGCGGCGGCGGGGAACGGCGCGATCTTCACCCTCCAGCCGGTGCAGCACGCGGTGGCGCCGACCTCGTTCGCGGGCGTCGCGAGCCCGGTCTACCTCATCAACACGATCTTCGGCACGAACATCGCCTACCGGGTGTGGCGGGTCCGGAACCTCGCGCCGGTGTCGCTCCAGGGCCCGGTGAACGTCCAGGGCGACTTCCTCTACGGCAACCCGCCCAATGCCGTCCAGCGAGGGAGCGCCCTGCGTCTGGACACCGGCGACAACCGGATCCCCCAGGCGTCCTCGGCAGCCGCGAACAACTTCGTCGCCGTCCACGGCACCGTCTGCAACGTCGGCGGCGGCCCGACCGAGTCGTGCATCCGCGCCATCGGCATCCGGCCGGGGTCGGGCGCCGGGGGCTCGCTGACCGCGGGCATCTCCGGCCAGTTCACCCTGAGCAATGCCCCGGGGGATTTCCTCTTCTGGCCGGGCGTCGCCGACAGCCCCGGGCCCCTGGGGATCGGGTTTCACGCGAGTAGCGCGACGTTCTTCCTGAGCTCCTTCGTGTTTGTTGGCAGCACACTGCTGCCGGTGAGCGTCGGGACCTGCCCCCAGACGACGCGACGGACCGGCGACTACTTCGGGGCCCAGCTCGATCCGTCCGACCTCGCGAGCTTCTGGTTCGCCGGCGAGCGGGCGACGACGATCGGCGGCCGCTGCCAGTGGGAGATGCGCATCATCAGGGTCAGCCCTTGAGGCCGGGTCGAGTGTCGTTTCTCGGGAGGAGTATCGGCCATCACCAGCCAACGCGGGAGAACACGATGACACACTGGCGCTCCACCACCGCTCTCGCTTTCGTCGTCACCGCCCTCGTCCTGACGGCCGCCGCCGCGCTGGCTCAGGAGGTGACCGTGCCGCGGCTGACCGCGGTGGATCGGGCGACGTACGAGGCCCTGAAGGTCCAGGCGGAGACTGACTTCGCCGCCCAGGCCGCCGACCGCATCCTCGACGCCGAGGCGCCCGAGCCCGCGGTCCCCCACATCGTGGGGTCCTTCCTCGGGCTGAACCGGCCGGCCGCCGCCAACAGCGGATTCGTCTTCGTCCCGCCGGACCCGATCGTCGGCAAGAGCCGGGCGCGCGTGCTCGAGGCGGCCAACAGCGCCGTCCGGCTCCACACCACGACCGGGGCCGTGCTGGACACGAGGAGCCTTAACGTCTTCTTCGGCGTCGCGCCCGCGGGCTCGTCGGGGCTCCTCTTCGACCCCAAGGTCTACTTCGACCGGCTCGGCGCCAACCCGCGCTTCTACGTGGTCGCGCTCGAGATGCGCACGTCGCCGCGGGTGTCCCGGATCCACGTCGCGGTCTCCCGCAGCGCCGACCCCGTCAATCTGGCGCCCGCCAGCTGGTGCCGCTACGCCATCGATGGCCGGCGGAACGCGGGGACTACCCGGGACAGCTGGGCGGACTACGAGGGCCTCGGGGTCGGCGTGGACAAGCTGGTGATCACCGCCAACCAGTTCACGTTCGCGTCGAACACGTTCACGTTCGCCATCATCCGGGTCCTCAACAAGCTGGTGCTGGCGAACAACGGGGCCGCCTGCCCGGCGCTCCCGTTCGTGTTCACCTTCCAGCCGTCGGCCGCGGCGGGGAACGGGGCGGTCTTCACCCTCCAGCCGACCCAGCACGCCCTGGCCCCGGCCTCGGCGCCGGGAGTCTCCAACCCCGTCTACATCATCAACACGATCTTCGGCACCAACATCGTGTACCGGGTGTGGCGGGTCCGGAATCTCTTCCCCGTGTCGCTCCAGGGGCCGGTGACCGTCCAGGGCAACTTCCTCTACGGCAACCCGCCCAACGCCCGGCAGCGGGGCAGCGCCCTGCTTCTGGACACCGGCGACAACCGGATCACGCAGGCGTCCTCGGCCG
>DASYQW010000084.1 GCA_036005065.1 Candidatus Methylomirabilota bacterium
GGCGCCGACGACTGGGGCGGCACGCTCCTCGAGGAGAACGTGCACAAGGCGGCCGACTACGTCAACACGATCGAGATCGAGGAGATCGCCACCTTGATCCGCGAGGCCGGCTTCCAGCCCGTCCAGCGCACCACCCTCTACGAGCCTGTCCACGCCCGCTGACGCGGGGTCCGTGCACCCCGAGCAGGAAACCCCCTGATGACGACACCCCGACGACTCGAACCCGGCAGCTCACCACGAGCCGCGCACCGCATCAGGCAGCGCTCCGAGCGGCGGCTTTGCCGCCGCAACCCCTTGGGGGTGGGCTTGGGAGGGGGTCGTCGAGACCCCCTCCCATGACCTACAGCGGGTCGAGCGGAGGCATGGCCTCCAGGAGGAGCTCCTTCACCGCGCGGCGGTAGAGCGTCTCCAGCGCGCGCCGGCCCTCGTCGCCGAGCGTCACCGTATAGTCGTTCACGTACATGTGGACGAACCGGTGACAGGTCTCGGCGTCAATCCCGCGCCCGTAGCGCATGGCGTAGCCGACCGCTTCGTCGGGATACGCGTGGGCGTACCGGATCGACTCCCGCAGCGCCTCTGACAGCTGCACCGCCAGCGTCTCGCCGAGATCCCGGCGCGTCACGTTGATCCCGAGCGGGATGGGCAGCCCGGTCTCCTTCGTCCAGCGCTCCCCGAGGTCCAGCACCTTGACGAGCCCCAGGGCGGCATACGTGATCTGGCCTTCGTGGATCAGGACCCCGGCGTGAGCCTGTCCCTCGCGCACGACCCGCGGGATCTGGTCGAAGGCGACCACGATGACGGGGGGGTCGCCCAGGGCCAGCCGGAGCAGGAGGTAAGCCGTCGTGCCGAGGCCCGGGACCGCGATCGCCTTCCGCCGGAGGGCGCGCTCGGCATATGGGCGCCGCGCCACGACGATCGGACCGTACCCCTTGCCCATGGACGCGCCGGGATCCATGATCCGGTAACGATCGGCGATGGCCGGGTAGGTGGCGCACGAGACCGCCGTCACCTCCAGCTCGCCGGTCGCGGCCCGCCGGTTCAGCGACTCGATGTCCTCCAGGACGTGCTCGATGCGCACACCGGGGATCTCCACCTTGCCGTGCGTGAGGGCGTAAAACATGAAGGCATCGTCGGGGTCCGGGCTGTGGCCGATCCGGATCGTTCGCATCCCACTCCCTCTGTCCCGGGCGGGTGTGGTAGGCTCGCTGCGGCTCCCGAGTATGGCGGAAAGTCGAAGGAGGCGCAATGGCTGACGGCATCGCGTTCATCGACGGTGAATACGTCCCGGCCCACGAGGCCCGAATCTCGATCTTCGACGTCGGCTTCACGCGCGGCGACGCGGTCTACGACACCGTGTCGGTCTGGAAAGGCGTGTTCTTCCGCCTGGACGACCACGTCGCGCGGTTCCTTCGCTCGTGCGGCGGCATGCGCCTCCGGTGCCCGCACCCGCCGGCCGAGCTCGAGCGCATCCTGGCCGAGTGCGTGGACCGCGCCGGGCTCCAGGACGCCTACGTCCAGATGATCGTGACCCGGGGCCGGTTCGCCGACCTCGCCGACCGCGATCCCCGGCACTGCCTCAACCGGTTCATCGGCTTCGCGCTGCCGTACATCTGGATCATCAGTCCCGAGAAGCAGGCGCGCGGGATCAACCTCGTGATCGCGCCGAACCGGCGGACGCCGACCGAGGCCATCGACCCGAGGATCAAGAACTTCAACTGGATGGATCTGGAGCGCGCCCTCTTCGAGGCTCTGGACCGGGGTGGCGACACGGGGGTGCTGTGCGCGCCCGACGGCTACCTGACCGAGGGGCCCGGGTTCAACCTCTTCCTGATCAAGGACGGGACGCTCTGGACTCCGCGGACCAACGTGCTCGAGGGGATCACCCGGCGAACCGTCTTCGAGCTCGCCGCCGAGGTCGGCCTCGCGACACGCGAGGGCGATCTCCCGCCCGACGCTCTACGGTCCGCGGACGAGGCCTTCCTCTCCTCGACCGCGGGCGGGATCATGCCGGTCAGTCAGGTGGACGGCCGTGCGCTTCAGAGCGGCCGACCCGGTCCCCTCACCACCCGGCTTCGCGCGCTGTACTGGGAGAAGCGCGAAGCGGGCTGGCTCGGCACTCCCGTCAAGGAACTGCTCACCCGCTGACCACCCGGCTGCCGCTCCCGTCCCTCGGAGCCTCGGGTCAACCAGGCGCTACGCGATTACCCGACCGCCGAGGGTGGGTGTTCCGCTCCGAGCGCGGGCTTCGCCCGCGCAACCCATCTCCTGGGGGAGGGTGTGGGAGGGGGCCGTCGAGGCCCCCTCCCAAACATAACGCGCCGTCGACCAGGTGACCTTTCCCGACTGGTTGAAGAGCGCGAGGCCCGGCGAGCCGTCCGCGCTCACGTCGAGCAGGGCCCGCCCCTTTCCCTCCTGGTCGTAGAGACCGAGCGCCAGGACCCCGTCGGCGGTCATGCCGAGCACGGCCCGGAGCTTCCCGTCTTTCTCGAGGCGCAGGGCCGGTCGCCCGTCCGCGTTCACAATCACCTTGACGGCGGTGCTCGAATTCGCGCCCGAGAGGTGGAGCTCCGACTGGGCCAGCACCGCGCGAATCCGCTCGTCCGGGTCGAGGAACATCAGCACGGGATCGCCGTCCTTCGACATGGCGAGCGTCGCGCGTATCACGCCGCTCTTGTCCCGCAAGACGAACTGATGCGCCTCGACCACATCAGCCGCCTTCCTCGGCAGCGGGAGCGGCGGCTCGGGGGCCGTGGCGACCGCCCGCGGCACGCCCTGACTCATCGCCAGGACAGTGGCGAGCCCGGCCAGCGACAGCATCCCCAGCCGTTTCCAACGCCGATTCGCGGTTTCCAGGCGTTCGAGGCGCCTGGCCAGGTCGGCGAGCTTGGCGTCGTTCATGGCACCCTCCCCTTTGCGATCCGGTGGCGGTCCCGAAGCTCACGATACCCTGCCCTCCCCGAGCGGCCTTGTCAAAGCTTTTTTCCGCGACCTCACCCGGGCCGCTCGGCGCGCCGGGCCTCCCGCACCGCCATCGCGCCGTGACCGGCGAGGACACCGAGGAGCTGGAGGTCCGTCTCGCTGAAGATCCGCCCGGGCCCGTCGAGGAGCCCGAGCGCGCCGAGGGTCTCACCGTCGGCCACCAGCGGGGCCGCCGCCACGGACCGGAGACCCTCCGCCGCGAGGCGCTCCCGCAGCCAGTCGGCCACGGGTATCCGGGAGTCGGTCGAGAGATCGCGCGACCAGACCGGCCGCCCCTCGGTCACCGCGCGGCCGGCCACGCCGACGCCGGCCGGCAGCACGCGCCCGACCCACCCGGTCGGCCCGTCGTCGGCGGCCGAGGCCACACACGCGAGCGTGTCGGCGAGCGGATCGCGGAGGAAGACGGCCACCCGGCGCACCCCGAAGAATCGGCGCGCGGCGACGGCCATCCGCGCGATGACCTCGACGAGCTCACGCGTCGCCGTGAGCTCGCGGCTCACCTGGGCGAGCGTCTCGAGATCGCGTGCGAACTGGTCGGAGCTCATGATGGCGGCCTCTGGGCTCGTCGGCGAAACTCTACGAAGGCCCGCCCGGGTCTGTCAACGGTCGCGGACACCCTCGCCTCGTCGCGCGCGCGATCCACGGCCCCCCGGACACGGCGAAGGCTTATCCACTTATCCACCGCCATCCACCGTCTCACAGTCGCCACGTCTGGCGCGCCTCTGAGGTGCGCGCTCCCTGCCGCGCCGCGACAGATCGGAATCCGTGGAGACCGCCAGCATGAACACCGGATCAATCCTCGCTGTGGACGACGTCGTGAGTGGACAGGCGCATGTCGATTGGTGAAACAAACTCTTGACACCGAGTGGGCCACTGAAGATTTATAGAGAGCGTTGACGGCGCCTTCTGCGTTGCGTCGCCCTCTTCAGTCATACGGTCGCGTTTGGAGGAACTTCATGGATGTCCCGCGGAAGCCTCTGGCCAAGTCCGAAGGCCGCAAGAAGCTCAAGGCAAGTGGTCTCGTCATTCAGTGGCGCGGGACGGCCAGCCTCGACGACTGGGTCGCCTTCATCGTGAACGGAACGCGATCGAAACGCCTGATCCTCGCCGACCACACCTCCGAGCGGCGGGTCAAGGCGTTGCTCAGCCGGATCGAAGGACTCTCGAAGCGGGAGATCGAGCGGTTGGCGAAAGGCTGACCCGGACTTCGCTGGTCGATCCCTCTGCCGCGTCACTCCGCGCCCCCGGCTCGCGACCGCCGGGGGCGTCGGCTGGTCTCGGGAAAGACGCTAGCGTTGATCGATGGAAGCGGGGGCGGCCGGCTGGGCTTCGCCGAGCGGGACGCCCCACTGGAACGTCAGCCCGAAGGCGACACCTCCGCTGTTCTGCGGAATGTCGAAGGGCACGGCCGGCGCCGTCCAGCCGCTCAGACCGAACCGGACCCCGGTCTCTTTCCCGGTGGGTACCGTGGCCACGAACGGCGTGATGAACGCCGGCTCATAGCGCGCCTTGGGGGGATCGAAGTAGAAGTCCTGCTCCCGCCCTCGGCGCTGCTCGAGGGGCAGCGTGCGCTGGAGCCCCAGTTCGGGCGTCGGCGGCGCGGGTGACGGGGCCGTGACACCCAGCTCGCCACGGGGCTCCTGCGCGGCGGCCGGGTCTCCCGGCCCCACCATTGCTGCCAGGACCAGTGCCACGAAACCGAGCATGACCCATTGCGTCATGGCAAGACCTCCTCCCCGACCCTACCGTGAGAGGCAAGGACCATGCCGGCCGGAACCGGCACCCGTGGGTCGGCGGAGGGAGGGCTGCTATTCCCGAGAGCCCGTCAAGAGCCGGATGACCGAGGAGAAATCCTTCCGTCCGAGGCCGTGGCGACTGGCCAGGGTGTAGAGCTCGTGAGCCAGCCCGCCCGTGAAGCACGTCGTCCCGAGGTCGCGCGCCGCCGCCCGCGCCAGCGAGAGGTCCTTGGCCATCAGGTCCGTCATGAACCCGGCGGCGAACCCGTTGTTCGACGCGGCCTTCGGAACGAGCCCCGGCACCGGGCAATTGTGCTGGAGGGCCCAGCAGTCGCCCGAGCTCTTGGCGATGACGTCGTGGAGGACCTTCGGGTCCACCCCGGCCCGGATGCCGATGGTGAACGCCTCGGCCACCGCGATCATGGAGACCCCGGCGATCAGGTTGTTGCAGATCTTGGCGACCTCGCCGGAGCCGAGGGGACCCACATGGATCACGTTCCGGCCCATCGTGCTCAGGATGGGCCGGACCGATTCGACCAGCGCGGTCTCACCGCCCACCATGATGGTCAGTGTGCCCTCGACGGCGCGGGGCACCGCACCCGAGACCGGCGCGTCCACAAGCCGCACTCCGGCGGCGGCCAGGCGTTCCCCCACCCGGCGCGTCGTCGCGGGATCGATCGTGCTCATGTCGATGCAGGTGAGTCCCCGCCGCGCTCCTTCCAGGATGCCGTTGGGACCGAGGTAGGCGGCCTCCACGTCGGGCGAGTTCGGCAGCATGGTGATGAGCACCTCGACGCGGCCCGCCGTGTCGGCGGCGGACTTCCCGGTCGAGGCGCCCCGAGCCGCTGCCGCCTCTAGGGCCTCGGAGCGGAGGTCGAAGACCTCCACCTTGTAGCCGGCCCCGAGGAGGTTCGTGACCATGGGGAGGCCCATGTTGCCGATGCCGATGAAGCCGATCGAGGTCATGCGTGAGCCCTCGGCACCCGGCGCTCGGGGTGCCCGATATCTCTGGTGGTGACACGTCCTCGCCGGCCCTGTCGCAGCGCGCGGCGGCGACGGCCAGTCTACACTGGGACCCGTTCATCGCCAAGCTGCGGCCACGGGAGGCCCCATCCCGGGCGCATGCTAGTATCCAGTTGAGCAGGGAGGTCGGATGCCCGCCTGGGACTGGGTCGCGCTCGTCGTCGGCACGGGCCTCGGGGTCGTCTCGCTCACGGCCGACCTCATCGGAATCGGTGGCTATCCGGGGTTCGGCTGGAAGCAGGCATTGGGGACGGTCGTCGCCGTCACGCTCGTCGCCGGCGGCGCTCTGCGGATCATACGCCGCGATCGGAAACGCCGGTGAGCCGGCCCGGGCCGATCCCCGTCGCATCCCGTCGTCCTCGGTCGTCGGCGGCTCTCAACGTATGCGGCATACGCCTCGAGCCGCCTCCTCCCTGCGTCCTAGGGCTGCTCGGGTCTCGGCCCGGTTCCATTCGCACGGACCCGATCCCACCGCCGGTCCGAAGAAACGCCGGTGAGCCGGCCCCGCCCGATGTTCGCGGCAGCGAGCGCCGGTGAGGGCATGACCGCCGACGGCGGCCGCACCAACCAGGCTCGCGTCCTCGAACGGCTTCGACTGGCCGGGCGCAAGGGAGACCGCGCCGCCCTCGCCCTGGCCCTCGATGAGATGCGGACCCTGGCCTTTACGCCCCGCTACTGGCTGAAGTACCTCACCCTCCTCCAGCATCCCCTGGCGCGGCTCGTCGATCTCCTCATCATCAAGCAGGGAGACAAGATCGCCCGTCAGAAGGCCTGGACGGAAGTCCCCGGGCGGCGCCGGAAGCCGCGGAAGCCCGCGAAGCCGCGACGGGCCAAGCCTCCGGCGGCCACCCGCGCCCGACCGCGCCGACGCCGGTCGGCCGTCGAGCAGCCCCTGCTCTTCCCGGACCTCTGAGTCGAGATCGGAGGGGTGTTCCGGTGCGGCGGCAGAAGGCGCCGCTCGGAATGGACGTTTCAGCGGTCGGCGATGGCGTGTCGTCAGGGCAGGACGATCTTGCCCAGCACCCGAGGCCCTGCAGCGCCGGTCGAGGCGGGAAGGTTTCCCGGCCGGCCGAAGAGGGTCTCGTTCGCCAGCACGGCGAACGCCACCGCCTCTTTCGCCTCGGGATCCATGCCGAATTCCTCCAGCGACCGCACGGGGACGGGCGCCAGGGCTTCGCCGAGGGCTCCCATGAGCGTCCGGTTTCGGGCACCCCCGCCGGAGGCGAGCACCTCGTCGATCCGCTGTGGGACGTGACGCCGGAGCCCGTCTGCGACCGCTTCTGCCACGAAGCGCGTGAGGGTCGCCAGGAGATCGGCCTCCTGACCGGCGAAGCGGTCCAGGAGGGGGCGCACGAACGCCGCGCCGAAGGTCTCGCGCCCGGTAGACTTGGGCGGCCGGGCGGTCAGGAACGGGTGACCGAGAAGCTCCCGCACGAGGTCGCCGTCGACCCGCCCGCAGGCGGCCCGGGTTCCGTCGCGGTCGAACGTCTCGGCGCCGCTCGTCCAGGCCGACACCACGAGGTCGAGCGGCATGTTGGCCGGCCCGAGGTCGAAGGCGCGCACGTCCGCCGCACCGTCGCTGAGCACGGTCACGTTGGCGATGCCGCCAAGGTTCAGGCACGCCCGGACCCGCCCGGGACTCCGGAAGAGGAGCCAGTCCACCAGCGGCACGAGCGGGGCGCCCTCCCCGCCGGCGGCGACGTCGCGTGGCCTGAAGTCCGCCACCACGGGCAGGCCGGTCCGCTCGGCGATGATGGCCGGCTCGCCGACCTGGAGGGTGGCCCCCCGGCCACCGGTGGAGGCGGACCGGGGGTGGTGGCGGGCGGTCTGGCCGTGGGAGCCGATCAGGTGAACGGCGAGGCCCCGATCTTGCGCCGGTCCGATGACCATGAGCGCCGCGCGCGCGAACTCTTCTCCGACCTCGTAGTGGGCGCGGAGGAGCTCCTCGGCCGTGGCTTCGCCGAGCGCGAGCACCCGACTGCGGAGCGAGGACGGGTACGGGTGGGTGGCGAACGCGACGACGCGGATGCGCGTGGTCTCGCCCGCCCCTTCCACCTCGACCAGCGCCGCGTCGACGCCGTCGGCGCTCGTGCCCGACATGAGCCCCACGATCCGCCGCGGGCTCACCCCGCGGAGGGCCACGAACGCCGCCAGGGGGTCGAGGCTCACCGGGGCTCCATCGGGAAGACCGGCGCCGCCATGCTCGGCATCAGGACCGCGTCCCGGCCCGGGCCGGCGCACGGCGGGAATCCCCGACCAGCGCGCCGAGGTCGTCGCCGTGCGCGCGGAGCAGGCGCCGCGCCGTCTCCCGGGACACATGCCGCCGATGCATGACGATCGCCACCTTCGGACGCCCCCCGGCCCGTCGGAGGAGCGCGCCGGCTGTGAGGGCCGACAGGCCGGTCAGCGCGCCGACGATGCGGAGCGCGCGGGCCCGGAGCTTCCGATTCGTGGGCCGGACGTCGACCATCAGGTTGCCGTAGACCTTCCCCAGCCGGACCATCGCCGCCGTGGTGAGGGTGTGGAGGACCATCTTGGTGGCGAGGCCGGCTTTCATCCGGGTCGAGCCCGCCACGACCTCAGGCCCCACCCGCGGCGCGATCGTGATCTCGGCCAGGGCCTGGAGCCGCGGCGACGGGGCGCAGGTCACCGCCACCGTTCGCGCCCCGCGTCGTCGCGCCGCGGTGAGGGCCGCCAGCGCGAAGGGCGTGACACCGCTCGCGCAGATCGCGCAGACGACGTCCCGAGGTCCCACCCGAAGGCGCGCCACCGCCTGGCGGGCGTCGGAGGCCCGATCCTCGGCTCCCTCCACCGCCCGCCAGAGCGCCCGGCGACCGCCGGCGATGATCCCGACGACGCGCCCGGGTGGGACCCCGAAAGTCGGAGGGCACTCGGCCGCGTCGAGGACGCCGAGCCGTCCGCTCGTGCCGGCCCCGACGTAGATGAGGCGGCCGCCGTCGCGGAGCGCGGTGGTCACGGCTTCGACCGCCCGCGTGAGCGGCCGCCGCACGGCGGCCACGCTGGCCGCCGCCCGCCGGTCCTCGGCGGTGATCGTCGCCACCAGCGCCAAGAGCCGCATCCGGTCCAAGCGGCGGGTCCGGCGATTGGCCTGCTCGGTGGGAAGGGCGGCATAATCGGGCTGGCCGCGGCGAACCCGGGGCGCGCGGCGGGTCGGTCGGGCGCTGGACACGCTGGCTTTCTTTGTAGCCCAGGCCGTTCCGAGGTGTCAAGCCGAGGCCGCAGGGGGGAACCGCGGCCGCGCTCGGAGCCCTTTATTTCCGCCGATCTCCGGGGTCTGTTACAATGCCCCCCGATCCGAGCCTGGGGGCGCCGTCGACCCGGCCTCCCCGAGAGGTAGCGATGACGACCTCGCAGCTCCCGCAGATCGTCGAAGGCTTCCTGAAGGAATTCCTGGGGGCCAAGAAGGCCGTCCAGCTCTACCCGGCCGGCAACCCGCTGGCCACCGAGTGGCTCCAGCGCCTTCACCGGGCTCTCGAGAATGCCCAGAAAGAGGGGCTCCCGGGACTCCTCCGCATCGCTCCCGGCCGCTTCGAGTGGGATGGGGGCCAGCTAATTACCCGTGACCCTTCGCTCGAGGCCTTCCGCTTCGAGCTGCAGACCCGCCGGATCACCGAGATGGCCATCGACCCCGGCGTGGAGTCCTGGGAGCTCCAGGAGTTCCTCGAGTGCCTCAACATGAGACAGCAGGACGTGGAAGCCGCCGGCGGGCTCCCGACCCTCCTCGGTCAGCGAAACGTCGTCCACATCACGTTGCGGGGGCCGTTGTGGGGTGAAGGCACGGGGGTGGCCGGCGGACCCGTCCTCGCCGGGAGCCGCCTCGATCTCCTCGAGGGCCTGGTCAACACCATCCTCGAGGCGCTGGCCGAGGATTTCCGGACGCTGACGTACGACCGCCTGCGGCTCTCCGCGTGGTTCCACGAGCTGAGCCATCCCGGCGACCGTGCCGAGATCGTCTTCCGCGCCGTGCAGATGCTCATTCCGCTCATCGAGATCGAGCCGGATCGGGAGATCCGCTATCGCACCCTGAACGAGTCCCTGGTGTCGCTCCCGGACCCCTTGCGATCGACGATCGTGAGCGCGTGGCTGATGCCGGCCGTGCGGACCGATCTCAACGTCGTGAACCTCCTCACCCGGTTCTCGGGCGACGAGTTCGCGGAGCTGGCGGGGCTCATACCGGCCAATGCCCTGGAGGCTCTTCGGGCCGACATCGAAGCCCTCCCGGCCGAGGAATGGAAGAAGGCTCGGCTGTCCGAGAGCCTGGAAGACGCGCTGGCCGAGAAGGAGGTCGCCACCGCGCCGATCGAGGCTCTCATCACGGACGACGATCCCGGGCTCTTGAAGCTCCGCGACGCCGCGCGGGAGGGCAGCGCGCCGGAACACATCCTCGGGCACAGCATCAGCGTCTTCTTTCACCTGATCGGCGAGACGGAGGCGGAGGCCTATCCCGTCTTTCTGGTGGACGCGCTCGAGGAGGCCGTCGCCGAGGCCCTGTCCCGTGACCGGCTCGCTCTCGCCCTGCGCATCCTCCAGTCCCTGGGCCAGGCCGATCGCCTCCGGCCGGAGTGGCTGGTGGAGCACCAGCGGCGCCTGGGGCTGCTCCACCGGCGCCTCTCGGGGCGCTCGCACATCCTGCTGCTCGCCGATCTTCTGCGCCGAAGCGAGAGTCCCGACGACGTTCCGAGCGGCGCCGAGTACCTCCGGATCCTGGGTCCGGAGGCGATCGGGGAGTTCATCGGCGTCTACGCCGAGGATCAGGACAGCGCCGCTCGCAGCCGGATGCTCGACGTCCTCGCCGCGGTCGGGCCCGGCGCGTCGTCCGCCATCCGGGCCTGGGTGGGTGACAGCCGGTGGCTGGTCGCCCGCGCCATGATCGCGCTGCTCGCCCGCATCGGCGATGCCTCCGCGTTCGAGGCTATCGAGAAGGTGGCCCGCTACGACCATCCCCATGTCCGCCGCGAGGTGGCTCGAGCCCTGGCGACGCTGGGCGGCAAGCGAGCGATGAAGCCGCTCCTCGAGTACCTCGCGGACCCCGACGGCGAGGTACGGCTCACGGCGATCCGCGCCCTCGGAAACCTGATGGACGCGGCGGCGGTGGGTCCGCTCCGTGAGTTCCTGGCCACCCCGACCCGGACCGCGTCCGATTTGCTCGTCAAGCGCGAGATGATCTCGGCGCTGGCTTCGATCGCGAGCCCGGAGGCCCGCGCCGTCCTGGAGGCGATCGCCAGCCGCCGCCTCTGGCCCTGGCAGCGAAACGAGCTGACGGTCCGGGGCCTCGCCGAGGAGGCGATCAAGTCGATGGGGCCGGCGCCAGCCGGCGCCCGGGAGGCCTGATGGCGTCGATCAGCGAGCTGCCGCGTGACCAGATCGAGCAGGTCTTCGCCCAGCTCAACGGCCTGCTCCGGCTGGCCGGCCTCTACCCGTCCCGGCATCCTCAGATCCAGCGCGCCCAGCAGGGGTTCCTGCAGGCGCTGGCCGGCTGCCTCGAGTACCAGAGCGCCCTCGAGTACCGCTTCCTCGGCGACCTCCTGATCGCGGGAAACCGGATCCTCCCCCGGGAGAGCATGATGTACCGCCGGTTCCTGGAGGTCTGCCAGGCCGAGCGCGGCATCGGCGCGATCATCTTCCACTACGGCGTGACCGAGACGGAGATCGAAGCGCTCGCCGAGATCCTCGGCAGCGGCAGCCCGGCCGACGTCGCTGGCTGGGCCGAGAAGAAGGGTGTGACCCACATCGTCCTCGAGCCCCCGGCCAAGCGCGAGGAGCAGACCAGCGAGGTCATGGCCCGTCGCGCGTACTTCGGAGCGGTGGAGATGCTGCGCACCGTCGAGGCGGGGATCCTCCGGCGGGAGCCGGTCACCGTGGAGCAGCTTTCGTCCCTACGCGTCCTCACCTCGGCCATCCTGGAACAGATCCTGGCCGACCCCTCCCTGGTGCTGAGGCTGGCCAACATCAAGTCTTACGACGAGTACACGCTCTATCACTCCGTGAACGTGTGCGTCTTGTCGATCAGCATCGGAGCCATGCTCGGGCTGCCGGACGGCGACCTGCGTGAGCTGGCCGTCGCGGCCATCCTCCACGACCTGGGGAAGATCACCATTCCGGTGGAGATCCTGCAGAAGAGCCGGCCACTCGAAGAGTCCGAGTGGGCCGTCATGCGCCGCTATCCCCTCCGGGGCGCCGACATGCTCAGCCGTATTCCTGGATTCAACCGGATCCCGATGATCGTGGCCTTCGAACACCAGATCCGGGAAGATCGGCTCGGCTACCCGTCAGTGTCGACGACCTGGGAGCTCCACCCCTTCAGTCAGATCGTCGGAGTGGCCGACGCCTACGACTCGATGACCACGCTCCGGAAGCACAAGCGGCCGTTGCCCGCCCTCCGGGCGCTGGCCGTGCTGCGACAGGCCGGTCAACAGGCCTACGATCCCCGCCTCGTGCGGATTCTCGAGCGGATCATCCGCTCCACGCCCGTCGGGCCGGTTCGCACGACCCCGGGCAGTCCGGCCACCGCCGCCCCGGGCCCCGCGCGGTAAGCACGCGCCGCCGGCCGTCCTCTCAGGTCTGCGCCACCGGCTCCGCGGAACCCAGCCACCCGCGGGCCCGCGCGGTCAGGACGAGCTGGACGGAATTCTTGGCGCCGCCCTTCCGGAGGAGGTTCTGGCGGAAGACCTCGACGGTCTTCGGGCTGATCCCGAGGTGACTGGCGATCTCCTTCGAGGTCCAGCCTTCGGCGACCAGCCTCAGCACCTCGTTCTCGCGCGGCGTCAGGTCACGTTCCTTTCTCGACATCACACTCATCAGCATCCGACGCTCCTCTCCTGGCCCCTCGAACGTCCCCGGGGGCCGCCCGGCATAGGGCAAATCGGGTGCCAATCAAGGGCCTACGGCTAAGTGCCTGTCCGTACGAGCGTTCGAGGTCTCCTCTTCCGTCGAGCCGGCCATCCGGGGCTAGGCAAGCCTTACCGACTCTCGGGTGCGCGCGCCTCATCCCCGTCAGCGGAGCCGCGGCTCCGCCGGCTGCCTGGCGGCCATCGGGTCTCTGGTGTCTCCCGCCCCGCGTGACTTGACGGCCCGGCTCCTCGGCACCTCGGTTGCACTTCAGCCCTGGCGGTTTGGGTCGACGCACTCGCCGACGTCGCCCTCACGAGAGAGGAAAGGCGCGATGAGGATGTGCCCGCGCTGCCAGATCGAGGGGCGGCCGCAGGAGATCGCGGTGGCCCTGACCCGCTGGACCGACAAGGGAACGCAGACAACGCTCCGCTGTGCGCGGTGCGGCTGGCAGGGAACCGAAAAGGAGGCGGCGGATCAGGGGGCCCGCGAGCAGGCCGCGTGAGCCAATCCCGGGACCGCTTCCGTCGACGAACCGCCGAGCCGGGCAGCTTGGTCTGAGAGAGGGGGCCGGCGAGGCCCCCTCTCACGAGTCAGGCGGGGCGACGTTTCCTACGAGACTCCTCGGTGGGCAGCCGGTACCATGCTTCGAGCGGGCAGGTGTCGACCCACCCGCAACCCTGGCATCGCATCGTCATCCACTGCCGTGTCTCGCTCGACCACGTATTCGCCACGAGTCGGTCTTGGCGGCAGTTCGGGCACCTCATCGTCCGTCACTCTGGGCGGCACCGGACCCGACCCCTCAGGCCGCTCGTCGGAGTTCACTTCCTCGCTTCTCACTCTTGATCGTACACCCCATCCGATCCGACGCATGCAGCACCCAGTTCCCCCGCTCAGGAGCAAGACCCGTGCCGGCGCCGCCCGGGAGCACCGGGCGCCAGGGGAGGCGCCCGCCGGTCGCGGATCTGCCCGGAAGGGCGGCCGGTGGCGCGCGGCCCACGATTCACGCCCATCCCGGGTCGTCAGGCCGCCTTCGGTCGCGCTCGCTGGCGCCGACGCCGCGTCGGACGTCTCTCGAGCTCGGCCCCGCGGGCTCGCCCGGCCGCCTTCCCCAGCGGCTTCCGCACCCCCTCCAGCGATTCCCGGAGCGCCTCCATCAGGTTGACCGTCTTGGCGGCGGGCCTCGCGACCTCGGGCACCTCGATCGCCTCCCCGGCGGCTTTGGCCTTGATGATCGCCAGCAGCGTCTCCCGATACTCATCGTGAAGCTTTCGGGGCTCGAACTCCTGGGCCAAGGCGTCGATGTACTGCTCGGCGAACTTCACTTCCTGGGCCTGGGGCTTGCCGCGTGACCAGTCGGCCTCGAATGTGCGAACCTCGTCAGCGTAGTAGAGCGTGTGGAGGACCAGCACGTCGCCTGACGGCCGCAGGAGAGCGTACTGCTGGCGGTTCGCCATCACGAAGGTCACCACCGCGGCCTTGGCGGTCTTCTGGAGCGCCCTGAGAAGCACCTCGTAGGGCCTCTCCATGTCCTTCTGGGGTCCCACGAAATAGGAGCGTTCGAGGTAGATCGGATCCACGGCAGCCTGGTCGACGAACTGGACCACCGCGATGGCCCGGGTGGTCGCGCGCTCGGCCTTCTCGAAGTCCTCCTTTCCGACGATGACGTAGCCGCCATCGACCTTGTAGCCCTTCACAACCTCCTTTCGGCCGACCGGGCGGTCTTCCCGGGAGCAGTAGAGCCGATACTCGATGGGACTCTCGTCCTTGGCGTGAAGCAGATCGAGATCGAGGGTCGTGGACCGGGCGGCGACGTGGAGGTCGACCGGGATGGAAACGAGCCCGAAGGTGATGATGCCTTTCCGAACGGCGGCCATGGGCAGCTACCTCCTGGAAGGGGCCGAGCAAACGGGGTGCCAGCCTGCATCGCGGGTTCGGGAGCGCGTGGGCGGCTGCGCCGGCCGCGTCACGGAAGAACAGCAGACTCGCGCGCAGCGCCCGATGGGAGCCGCGCGCGAGTCTGTGGGGCAGGATCGCCCGAGCCGAGCTACGAGATCTTGCGAGGCCGGTCGCGATCCCGGTCGTAGACCTCCACGTCACGCTCCACCCGCCGGTCGACGATGACCTCGCGATCCCCACGCGCGCTCATGGCGACGAGCGCGATGACGATGCCCACGAACACGACCCCCAGAATCAGGGCCGTCATCGGGGTGAGGCCGAAGACCCTCGTCTCGCCGACCACCTGATCGGCAGGCCGTCCCGGCGTCCCAGGCAGGGGCGTCACGGGCTGATCCTGGCTCCGCGGGACGGGCTGGCCCTGTGGGCTACCCGGCCTGTCCTGCGCACTCGTCCCGGGGCCGCTCGGGGCGCCGGGTGTCGTGGCCGAGCCGGGCTGGCCGGGCGCCGGGGCCGGCGGATTCGCCGGCGCGGTCCCCACCTCGGGCTTGTTGGCCGGGGGCGTCGAGGGGGCCGATCCTTCCGTGGTGCCCGGGCTCACGGGCGCGCTCGTCTGCGCCCAGCTCGACACACCCACCAGCAAGCACGCGCTGATCAGTATCACGATCGTCGTTTTCATGCTTCACCTCCGGCGGTTTCGATTGAGCAAGGCCGATGCC
>DASYQW010000085.1 GCA_036005065.1 Candidatus Methylomirabilota bacterium
CGGAGCACTCCTCGATGCACCACGCGCTCGGTGGTCGGCGTGCTCCTCCACTTCCCGCCGCGCACTCCGTCGGCTAGAATAGGCGCGACCCCAAAACCCGACGGAGGACACCAAGCATGGATCCCAGGCACAAGAGCCGAGCGCTTCTCGAAGGGCCGGATCGCGCCCCGGCGCGCTCGTACTTCAAGGCCATCGGCTTCAGCGACGAGGATCTGAGCCGCCCGCTGGTCGGTGTCGCCCACTGCTGGATCGAGGTGACGCCGTGCAACTGGAACCACCAGAAGCTTGCCGAGAAGGTCAAGGCCGGGGTCCGCGCAGCCGGCGGCACGCCCATCGAGTACAACACGGTCTCGGTGACCGACGGCATCGCGATGGGGACGGAGGGCATGAAGGCGTCCCTGGTGAGCCGCGAGGTGGTGGCGGATTCGGTGGAGCTGGTCGCGCGCGGCCACCTCTTCGACGCGGTGGTGGGGATCTCGGGCTGCGACAAGACCATTCCGGGCATGGTCATGGCGCTGGCGCGGCTGGGTCTGCCCGGGGTGATGCTCTATGGCGGCTCGATCATGTACGGCGAATACAAGGGCCGACGGCTCACCGTCCAGGACGTGTTCGAGGCGGTCGGCGCCTACAACGCCGGCCGGATCCCGAAGGAGGAGCTCCACGGCATCGAGAGCCACGCGTGTCCGGGTGCCGGGGCCTGCGGCGGCCAGTTCACGGCCAACACCATGGCGACCGCGTTCGAGATGCTCGGCATCTCCCCGATGGGGTTCAACGACGTGCCGGCCGAGGACCCACGCAAGGAGGAGGTGGCCTTCGAGACCGGAAAGCTCGTGATGGAGCTCCTGCGCAAAGGGGTCACCCCGCGCCAGCTCCTGACCCGCAACGCCTTCCTCAACGCAATCGCCGGCGCGATGGCCACCGGGGGCTCGACCAACGTCGTGCTCCACCTCCTGGCGGTGGCGCGGGAGGCCGGCGTGCGGCTCTCGATCGACGACTTCGACCGGGTCTCGCGCAGGACGCCGCTCCTGGCCGACCTCAAGCCCGCCGGGCGCTTCACCGCTCCCGAGATGTACCGGGCCGGCGGGATGGCGGTGGTGGCCAGACGGCTCCTCGACGCGGGGCTGCTTCACGCGGATGAGCCGACGGTGACCGGGCGGACGATCGGGGAGGAGGCCCGGGCGGCTCGCGAGACTCCCGGGCAGGAGGTGATCCGGCCCCTGGCCAGCCCGGTCAAGCCGTTCGGCGGGATGGTGATCCTGCGGGGGAACCTGGCGCCCGAGGGTTGCGTGCTGAAGCTGGTCGGCCAGGACCGGATGCTTCACCGGGGTCCGGCCCGCGTCTTCGACCGGGAGGAGGATGCTTTCGCGGCGATCAAGGCCGGGAAGATCAAGGCCGGCGACGTCCTCGTGATCCGCTACGAGGGACCGCGGGGTGGCCCGGGGATGCGCGAGATGCTGGCGGTCACGAGCGCGCTGCAGGGAGCGGGGCTGGGCGCTTCGGTGGCTCTCCTCACCGACGGCCGCTTCTCGGGGGCGACCCACGGCTTCATGGCGGGCCACGTGGCGCCCGAGGCGGCCGCTGGTGGCCCGATCGCCGCGGTGCGCAACGGGGACACGATCGTCTTCGACGTCAAGAAGCGGCGGCTCGACATCGAGCTCGCGGCCGCCGAGCTGCGGAAACGCCTCAAGGTCTGGAAGACGCCGAAGCCCCGCTACACGTGGGGCGTCATGGCCAAGTACGCGCGAATGGTCTCCTCGGCCTCGGAAGGCGCCGTCACCGGCTAGGTCATTTCGGGGGGGTCTCGGAAGACCCCCCCGATGCCCCCCCGTCGTGGCGGCGGCGAAGCCGCCGCTCGGAGCACTCCTCGACGCACCACACGCTCGGTGGCCGGCCCCCGGGAGAAGGTGGCGCGGGCGAGGCCCGTGCTCGGAGCGAAACCTCAACCGTGGGCGGTTGGGCAAGCTGCGGGGCGTGGTTACCCCGACAGCCTCCTAAATTAAATTAGGTCATTTCGGGGGATCTCGCAGCCCCCCTCCGAAGCCCTACTCCTGGCCCTGGAGGATCAGCTTGACGACCTCGGGCGTGATCTCGCGCGCCCGCTGGTCGAGTTCGGCCTCCGTCAGGTTGGCGACCGGATGGGGCATGACGAGGAACCGGTAGTACGGCAGGCCCCACTGCTCGGCCATGGCCCGCCCGGTCACCTCGAAGACGTCGGTCACGATCGCCGCCGAGGGGACACCCGCCTTCTCCAGCAGGATTCCGTCGAGCACACTGCCCGACGAGCAGGACCCTCAGTCGCCGATCCCGGCCACCATGACGTCGCAGGTCCGCCGGAGCTCCTCGATGATCTCCTCATGGGCCGGAACGCTCGAGTTGCGCTTCCGCCACATGCGGGTCTCGGCGGCGCCGTAGTCGGCCTTGAGGAGGTCGCCGATCTTCTGGAGCAGCCGGTCCGAGTTGAACTTGGTGTTCTCGATCAGCCCGATGCGCTTGCCCTGAAGCGAGTCGGGGCGCGGCGTGTAGGCGACCGGTTGGGCCCCCGCGTCGCCGGGGCTCACCGTCGGGTCGAGGATCTCGATCATCGCTTGACCTCCTTGGTGACGGCCCGGGAAGAGCGTTTGCTGCTCCAGCCGGGGATGTAGGCCGAGAAGGCGCCCGCCCGTCCGCCGGCCGCCACCACCAGGATGTCGTCCGGCGACTCCACCAGTGGGCGCAGGCGCGCGTCGTCGCCCGGGAGGACGGCGCCGGCCATCCGCTGCGTCCGCTTGAGGTGGGCGTGCGAGTTCTGGGTATGCCGGAAGACGAACTCGCGGATCCGCGCCTTGGTCCAGCCGTCCCGGCCGATCGTCCGCATGTGCTCGCCGGCCAGGACCAGCAGGTAGGGCGGCTGCCCCATGACATTGCCCGAGATACGCATGTCGTCGCAGAGGGTCGTCAGGATGCCCTCGGCGGTGGCGGAGAGCTGATTGTAGAACTGGTGGGGCGCTTCGGCCGCCATGACGGTCACCGCGCTCTGCTCGGGCAGGAAGCCGCGCTCCACGTGGAGCGGCGGCCAGGGGCTCTCGGCCTCGTTCTCGGCGATCACGTACGAGAGCTTGCCGGGGTGCCCGAGCGTCCCGCGATCGAGCGGGCCCGGCCGCGAGCCGCAGACGTTCCGCATGACGAGTCGCACCGCCCGCCCGATGGTCAGATTCGCGCGCCAGCCCGGGCCGAACAGGTTGTCACCGGCGTTGATGTCGAGCTCCCG
>DASYQW010000086.1 GCA_036005065.1 Candidatus Methylomirabilota bacterium
ATGGCAGTCGGTCGACAGGCCTTGGGCCCAGAGGCTGTGGTTCGGACTTGTCGCCGCGATGAGATCCCCGTGGTACTGGAGCTGTGGAGTGCCGCGGACACGGTGCCCACCCCCAGTGATGATGCCGCCAGCCTGCGGCGCTTGCTGGACGGCAGCGCCGATGCCCTGCTGGTCGCCGAGGTGGGCGGTCGCATGGTCGGCACCCTGATCGCGGCCTGGGATGGCTGGCGCGGCAACCTCTACCGGCTGGCGGTGCTGCCCGCCTACCGTCGGCGCGGGATCGCGCGAGAGCTGGTGCGGGAGGGGGAACGCCGGCTCGCGGACAAGGGCGCCGTCAGGGTCAGCGCCTTGGTGTACGCCGAGCACGAACCCGCCGTGGGGTTGTGGCTGGCGGTCGGCTACCACCGCGACGTGCGGGTGGGCCGGTTCGCCAAGTCCCTTGTCGTGAGGGGGTCTTGAGTGATGTCGGGGGTGCAGCCATGAAGAAGTCGTTCGTCCGGACGCCGGCGGGTCGGCTCGCCTACGTGAAGGCGGGGACGGGACAGCCGCTGCTCCTGATCCACGGGATCCCCACCTCCTCGTTCCTGTGGCGCAACGTCATCCCTCCCCTGGCCGAGGAGCTTCGGGTCTACGCGGTCGACCTCCTGGGCTATGGGGACTCCGACAAGCCGGAGGACGCCGACCTGTCGATCGTCGCCCAGGCCCGGCACCTGTGGTCGTTCATGGAGCAGGTAGGCTGGCGACGTGGGTCGGTGGTCGGACATGACATCGGCGGCGGCATCGCCCAGCTGCTCGCGGTCGAGCACCCCGAGGCCGTGACCAAGCTCGTGTTGATCGACTCGATCGCCTACGACTCCTGGCCGGAGCCACAGATCGCCCGGCTGAAGGAGCCGGTCTGGGACGAGATCATGGAAACCTTGGACCTGGGCAAGGGCCTTCGCCGGGGGCTCGAGAAGGGCATGATCCACAAGGAGCGGGTCGATGACGAGCTCATCGCCCAGTACCTACGGCCCTTCGACGGGGCCGAGGGACGCAGGGCCTACCTCCGGTGCGCCAGGGCGCTCCGCACCGAAGACCTGACCTCGGTGATGGACCGCGTGGAGCGGCTCGACGTCCCCGCCCTGATCATCTGGGGGGCCGCCGACCCCTACCAGGACGTCCGGTACGGGGAGCGTCTCGCCGGGGCGATGCGGCGAGCCCGGCTCGTCGTGGAGGAGGCCGGGCACTTCATCCAGGAGGACCGGCCAGAGGAAGTGGCCCTCTTGGTCAGGAACTTTGTGGCGGCAGGCCCGTAGCTGCCCTTGCCCCCGAGGGCGGCCTGGAACAGCGCCTCCATGGCGCCGCCCGGCGACGCCGCCTGCGCGTCGCCGGGAAGGCCGCTCGATCCTAGGCTGCGACCTGGTCCTCGCCGCCGGCCTCGGCGATCTCGGCGTACTCGAGGGTGGTCCGGACGTGGATGGGGGTCCCACAGTCCGGGCACTCCTTCTCGGTCTCGCCGACCGAAACCGGCACGAGGCCGCCACAGCTCGGGCACACCACCTCGTTCTGCGCCACGGTACTCACCTCCTTTGCAGCTCGTACACGCTCCCCGCAGCACCGCCAACTATCCACCAGAACCGGCGCCACCGACCCGCGGCCGCAGCGCCCGCACGGGGAGCACCTCGCGGCCGAAGGTGAAGCTGGTCACCCCGGCGAACGACGCGTACCAGGCCGCGACGGCGGTGGCCAGGCCGAGCCAGCCGCCGAGCTTGGAGATCGTGTCGTTGCCGACCGCGTCCCCGATCCCCAGCACGAAGAACGTGATCGCAAGCAGCAGGAAGACCAGGTTCACGGCCGCGTTGGTACGCAGCGAGGCCACCCACATGTAGGTCGTGAAGATGCCCCAGGCGATCAGGTAGAGGCCGACCGCCGAGCCCCTGTTGCCTTCCGGGATCCCTTCGGCGAAGAAGGCGACGTATGCCCAGAAGGAGAGCCAGAACGCGCCGTAGGAGCTGAAGGCCGTCGCGCCGAAGGTGTTGCCCTTGCGGAACTCCCACATCCCGGCCAGGAGCTGCGCCGCGCCGCCGTAGGCGAGCGCCAGCCCCACCACGATGGGCTCGCCCTTGGCGTCCACCAGGCCCGCGTTGAACATGCTGAGCACGAAGGTGGTGAGGGCGAACGCGGCCAGGCCCAGCGGCGCCGGGTCCGCGATGCTCGCTGCTGCCGGGTCCGCTGGCGGCTGGCTGCTGGCGCGCACAGCCTCGGGGTCGTCTGCCATGGTTCCCTCCTTGCATGACGTCTGCTTGTCGGGTCATTCGCTTCGTCGAGGCAGGGCCACACCCCCTTGCGAGAAGAAGAAGACTGAACCGACGGCTGGGCCGGGCCGTAGGGCCGGGACCAGGCCCAGTCGGGGAAGCGGGACCCGCCTGCCACGCCCGGACGACCGCGGCCGATCCACGGCGGGCACCAGCAGCAGGGGCAGGGCCTGCCTGAGCAGGAACGCGACGGTGTGGCGTGTTCCCGGCCGGAGTGCCATCACCAGAAGGTCGCAGCGTTCCGCCTCGGCGATGTCCTTGAGCTCCAGCCCGATCTCCGCCACGCTCAGCGGGGAGATCCTGGCCAGGGTACGCACCCGCGGGTGGGAGAGTCGGCCGACGACCTCGTCGAGGTGGTGGTGGGCACGTGCCGCTTCCGCCGCGACGTCGTGGAGCAGGATGACGTCGAACGACGGGACCGTCTGGAACGAGGGCACCACCATGACGAGGACCACCTCGCCGTCCTCGGCGGCGACGCCTCGAAGGGCCTCGAGGACGTCCTCGTCCTCGTCCCCTCCCTCCAAGACAACAAGGATCCTGCCAGGCCTTCGCACTTCGGCCTCCCTACTTGTCCGACTCCGCACCTCGGCCTCCGAACCTAAGGGAAGCGCAGGGGACGAGCGGGCTCCAGAACCATGGTCACGCTGGAACCGTGTTCTCGGTCACACAGCTGGCCATGCCCACCCTCGCCAACCATCGTGGGCTCACCGACTGCACGACCTGGCCGGGCGTAAGCTGGCTACGTGAAAGGGGTGGAGTTCCTCCGGCGCCTCGAGGCGAAAGGCATCGTCCCGCGTGTGCTCTCGTTCCGGAGCAAGGAGAACCTCTACCGCGAGGGCGAGCCGGGGATCACCCTGTTCGTGCTTCTGCAGGGGAAGGTCACCCTCACGATCCACACCCCGGACGGCGGGGAGCTAGGCCTCGCCGTGCTCGGGCCCGGTGACGTCTTCGGCGAGCTTGCCCTCACCACCGGGGAGCGCTACGTGACCGCCCACGCCCTGACCGACGTCGATGTGGCCGTGGTCCGGGCGGACGAGACGAAGGCGCTGGCGAGGGACGACCCGGAATTGCTGGATGACCTCCTGTCGCTGGTCGACGAGCGCCTGCGGCGAGCGGTCGCCGTGGCGAGCGAGATCTTGACGGCTTCCCTCAGTGTGCGTATGGCCCGGCACCTCCTTGCTCTCGCCAACCCGGAGCCGGCCTCGGGTGACCTTGAGGTGCTCATCACCCAGGAGGAGCTGGCCACGCTGGTGGGAGCCACGAGGGAGGCCGTCAACCGGGAGCTCCGGCGGCTCGCCCGGCGGGGATGGCTCCGGCTGGGGAGGAGGAGGATCGTGCTCCTGCGCCCCGACGAGCTGGCCAGGTTCACGGAGCTCGTCCGGCGGCGCGACCCGCCCGTCGACAGGGTACCCGGCGGGTCTGACCAGATCCGCGCGTAGGGACGCTGCTGGAGGAGGGACGATGCCACTGCTGGACGACGCCGCTATCGAGAAGGGCCTGAAGCGCCTGCCCGGCTGGGAGCGGCGCGGCAACGAGATCGTCAAGACCTTCGTGCGCAAGGACTTCGTGGGCGCGATCTCCTTCGTGCGCCAGGTCGCCGACGCGGCCGAGACGGCCGGCCGCCACCCCGACATCGACATCCGCTGGAACAAGGTCACCCTGACGCTCTCCACCCATGCAGAGGGCGGGCTCACCGAGAGCGACTTCGAGCTCGCCGCACGCATCGACGAGCTCGGCCAGCCCACCCCGCCGTTCGAGCCGCACTAGCGCCGTCGAGTGCGGTGTGTGGTTGGGAGTTGCGTCCGATCTGTCATATTAGGCAGGGATAGCTGCCGCTTGCGTCTCTTGACGTGCTGATGGATGCGTGACTAGAATCCGGTAGTTTGGATACTGGGCTTGTCCCGGCTCTCGCCAGGGTATCTCCAGGCTCAGTTGGGACGGTCAAGTCACCTATCCGCGCCCCTAATCTCTAGCCGCGCAACATTCGGGACCTAGCCGCGCAACCGTTTCAGGGCCGTTCGCGGTGATCGGGTGCCTCATGGCGGGTTCTACGGGGTTCGCTGGCCACTTCTTGATCGTGCTCTTAGGGCTTGGTGGGCTGAGAGAGCTCGACGACACGGACGAATCAGCTTCTCCAGTGGAGAACCTGAATAGTGACGTAACAGCTGTGGGTGATTTCTGAGTCCAACGCGACGGCTCAGGGTAGGCCAGAAAGGAGGAGGCGGGAGGCGACTCACGGAACAAGATTCGCGTCAGCGATTGTCGGGCAGCTGCGAAAGACGCAGCCCTGAGGCGAGAGGGTTGAGATGGACGCCGCAGCCGATCGGGCAGCAATGGGAGAGGTCGCGCTCAGTCGATGGTGGCGGGTCGTGGGCGGCTTGTCCATGAACCTCGCTCTCGGCGCGCTCTACGCGTGGAGCACCTACGTGGCGCCCCTCGAGAAGGAGTTCGGCTGGACGCGAGATCAGACCAGCCAGACGTTCAGCATCGCGGTGATCGTGTTCGCCTTGTCGTTCGTCGCAGCCGGCCGGCTGCAGGACAGGCTCGGGCCGTTCCCGGTGTCGATCACCGGCGCCATCCTCATCACGGTGTCGTTCATCATGTCCTCCTTCACCGAGAGCCTGGCATGGCTGTACATCTGGTTCGGGGTGGTCGGAGGATTGGGCAACGGCTTCGGCTACGCGACGCCGATCCCGGTCATGGCCAAGTGGTTCCCTGACAAGCGTGGCCTGGCGGTGGGGCTCGCCGTGGCCGGCTACGGCGGCGGGTCGGCGATCTTCGGCCCGCTAGCCAACGAGTGGCTGCTTCCGGAGTACGGGTTCCGCACCACCTTCGTGGTCTTCGGGATCACCTTCGCGGTGATGACGACGGTCGGCGCCTTCCTGCTCCGGAACCCGCCGGTCGGGTACAGGCCGGCGGGCTGGCAGCCGGCGCCGGCCGCCAGGGCCGCGGCCACCACCCACGAGTTCTCCCCCGGGGAGACGCTCAGGACGCCCACCTTCTACTTCATGTGGGTGGCCTACGCCTGCGGCGCCTTCGCCGGGCTCATGGTGATCAGCCAATTGGTCCCCTTCGCGAAGGACGTGGGACTCACCACGGTCGCCGGCACCTCCCTGCTGGTCGTGGGGGCCGCGGGCAACGCGGGGGGCCGGATCCTGTCCGGGTGGATGTCGGACGCCCTCGGGCGGCTCAACGTCCTGCGGCTGATGATCGCCATCTCGGCCGTGGGCATGCCCATCCTGTACCTGGTGGGAGACGCGCAGATCGCCTTCCTCACCTTCGTGATGATCTTCGTCATCTACTGGTGCTACGGCACCCAGCTGTCGGTGAACGCGTCGACGACCTCCGACTTCTGGGGGACCAAGAACGCCGGCATCAACTACGGCATGCTCTTCACCGCGTGGGGAGTGGCCGGTTACTTCGGGCCGAGGGTCGGCGGCGCGTTGTTCGACAACTACGGGAACTACCAGGCCGCCTTCTACATCGCGGCGCTCCTGGCGGCGGTCGCCTTCGTCAGCGAGCTGATCGCGAGGCGGCCGTCGGCACCGGTCACGGCGGGCGCCGCGCAGCCCGCTCCAGGGTCCTAGGTTCCGGCCCTGGACGTGGGGAGGCCACCGGGGTGCACCCGGCACCTCGGTGGCCCCTCGCTCGGGACCTCGACGAGTCCAAGCCTGAGAATAGGGTCCGCATGCTTTTCGCAAAGAATCGACAGATGCAATTTCGCTCACCTTGGCACTCGGGTGGGCTGGACCGTGACCGTTGGCAATTCGGCGCCACGGACCCAGCCGCCCTTGCGCGCGGCTGCGCCAGCTTCGCGTGGACCACCGGGTCGTTGCCGCCATCAGCGTCAGCGCAGCTCAGCGGCCGCTCGGCGTCGGCGTGGATGACCTGGCCGAGCTTCTCCCGCCAACGCCGCGGAGTCGCCGCGGCCAACGCGGCGGGATCACGGTCGGTGTCCACGCGACCCTTCGACTGGCCCGGGCAATTTGTCGAACCCTTGACAGCCCAGCACGTCCACCAGAGAATGCCTAATTGGCCCGAAGTGTACGGTCCCAGACGGGAGGTATGAGCCAGACGGGAGGTATGAGCTCTGCAGCGGTGGTCCCGGTGTCGTCCGCGAGGAGGGAAAGGCCCATGGGAGACGGTTCTACTGGGGCTGGCAACCTGGAGAGCAAGGTCAAATCCTGGCCAGCCGTTCCGCCGCCGACAGCCGAAGAGCTCTACGGAAGCGTGCCGCCGGCCGCGAGCGCGTACCCGAAGTTCCTGGAGTCGATCGTCCACTGGAAGGATGAGCACGACAAGCCCGAGGCGCTCCCCAGGATCAGGGTGCTGGACTGCTCGCAGACCCAGGCCATCGGCCACTGGTGCGCGTCGCTGCTCGGCGAGCTCGGGGCCGAGGTGATCCAGGTGGAGCCCCCCGGTGGGGACCCCCTGCGCAAGCTGGTCCCCTTCGGCAGGAAGCACTACTACTTCCACGACAGCGAGCG
>DASYQW010000087.1 GCA_036005065.1 Candidatus Methylomirabilota bacterium
ACCAGCAGGCGATGGGCGAGGAGGCTCGTCAGGCCGCAGGCCGCGATCACCGCCGCCATCGGCACCGCGCTGCCGTCATACAGGGCGCTCACCGCCGCCCCGCTCAGCGCGCCCAGGCCGAACTGAATCGTGCCGGCCAGCGCCGACGCCGTGCCGGCCATGTGGGGAAAGCCGGCCAGGGCGCCGGCCATGGCGTTGGCCCCGATGAAGCTGAGGGAGGCCATGAAGGCGAGCAGCGGGATGACGAGACCGGCCAGCCCGCCCCAGCCCGTCACCGCGGCGAGCAGGACCCCGCCGCCGGCCACCGCCACGGCGGCAACCCCGTGGCGGAGGAGCCGGTCGGCGCCGAGGGGCAGCACGAGGCGGCTGTTGACGGCCGCGCAGGCCATCAGGCCGAGGACGTTGAGCGCGAACAGGAATCCGTAGTGCTGGGCGGGCACCCCGTGGAGCCGGATGAACACGAAGGGCGAGCCGGCGAAGTACGCGAACATGCCGGCGTACGCCGCCCCGCTGCACACGGTGTAGCCCACGTAGGCGCGGTCCCGCAGGAGGGTCCCGTAGCGCGCGATCATCGCGAGCGCGCTGGTGGGCGATCGCTTGGCCTCGTCGAGCGTCTCGTCCAGGCTCAGCCAGGCGCCGAGAAAGCAGAGGACGCCGAAGCCGCTCAGCACGGCGAAGAGCGACCGCCACCCGAAGGCGAGCAGGAGCTGGCCACCGAGGAGGGGCGCCACCAGCGGGGCGGCCCCCATGACCAGCATCAGCAGCGACAGCATGCGCGCGGCCCGGTCCCGCTCGTAGATGTCGCGCACCACCGCGCGCGCGGTCAGCGGCCCCGCGCACGCCCCCAGCCCCTGAAGCAAGCGGACCGCGATGAGCCCGGTCACCCCGCTGGACAGCGCGCAGAGGAGGCTGGCCCCGACGTAGAGGCCGATGCCGGCCAGCAGGGGCGGCCGGCGTCCCCACCGGTCGGAGAGCGGGCCGTAGACGAGCTGCCCGACGCCGAACCCCAGGAAGAAGGCGCTGAGCGTGAGCTGAACTCGACTCGGGCTCGCTCCGAAGGTGTCGGCCAGGGTCGGCAGCGCCGGGAGATACATGTCGATCGACAGCGGGCCGAAGGCGGTGAGGGCGCCGAGGACCACCGTGAGTCTGGCCCCGCCCGTCCGCGCGGCGCGGGCATCAGCCACGCCGCCAGCGCCTCCGGGCTCGGTCAGGCGCGCATCCCGTCGCGCTCTCTCCTCAAGAGACTCGCCGGAGCAGGAGGTCGGCCTCGAGGCGGATTCCGTCCTCGACACTCAGGACCACGGACACCCGGGGAATGCGCAAGCCGAAGTCGCCGAAGCGGAATGCCGTCCGCACGCGAACGCTCACATCGGAGCCACTGAAGGTGGCCGTGGCCTCCCAGGTGATGCGCCGGGTCGCCTCCCGAACCGTGAGGTCCCCGACGACCTCGAACGACGCGGGGCCCGTCTGGGGCAGCGGCGAGCCGATCCCACGGAACTCGGTCGGGACGAAGACCACCGTCGGGTAGCGTTCCGTCTCCAGGGTGTTTCGCCGGATGTAATTGTCGCGCCGCGCCTCATCGCTGCGGAGCTGACGGAGGTCGACCGCGAACCGGGAGTCGCCGGGGAGCAGCCGGCCCTGGGGGTCGAGCGCGATGTGGCCGTCGATGGCACTCGTCGTCCCGACGGCATCGTTTGGGAAATTGACGCCCACCAGCTGCTCGCGCACGCGGTAGCGGGCTTCACTCCGCTCGGCCACGACGCGGTACCGAAGCGGGGCCTCGGGGCTCTGCGCCGAGGCCGGTCTCCCGAGCCACCGCGAGCCGGGCCCCGCCGGGTTCCCGAGGCTCCCGGAGCCCCCGGCCACCACGAGGGCGATGAGCCCACCGATCGCGGCTGACCACCGCCCGACCTGGCGGGCACGCATCGGAATCGAGCACCGCCGCACCGGGTGCAGGGGGCGTATCACGGCTGGACGCGCCGCCCTCCCGGCGGGCCGACGTCCAGGACGAAATCGAAGCTCGCGAGCTTGCCGCCCTCGGCATCCCGGACCTTCATCACCAGCGCGGGGTTGAAGATGAAGTCCCGGCGGTTGGCCGGCTCCCCGGGAAAGTAGAGCTGCGTGGTCAGCACGGACCTATGCGGCGCCTGCAGCTTCACGTGGAAGTGCCGCGTGCGTCCCGGGTAGAGCCCGGGCACGATGGTCTCCAGCCGGTAGCGCCCGGCGTCGTCCGTGAACTGATGCCCGCGGAGTCGCACGCCCGCGTTGTCGTACCGGCCCTGGGCGTCGGCCTGCCAGACGTCCACCAGGGCTCGCGGGATGGGCCGGCAATCCGTCCCGAGGACGGTCCCCTCCACCACGATCCGCGTGCCCGACAGCTCCGGCTCGAGGAGCGAGGCCCGGAGCGGCGAGCCCGGCTTGAAGTAGGGTCCCTCGGTCTGGGCGGGGGTGGGGTGACCCTCGTCGCCGCACGCCGGGGTCGGCTCGAGCCGGGGCGCCTGAGCCCCGGTCTCGGACACGGTGGCGATCACGAGGGCCGCCGGCACGGCGACCGACAGGCCCAGGAACTCTCGACGCGTCTGGCTCGGCTCGAAGTCTATCATCATCACACGACTCCTCTCGCATCCGGTCCGCCGCACGCCGCGGCCGCGGTCATCCCCTGCAGTCATCATCGCAGCACGGCGCGCCGACGTCCAATCGCTTCAGGGGTAGGCCGCCGGCCGGGGCTCGAGGGGTCTCCCCGGTGACCGGAGGAAGGCGGCGAGCCGGCGGACGAACGCGTCGCGCTCCTCGACCTGGGGCGAGTGCCCGCTCTGCTCGAAGACGGCGAGCTCCGAGTGCGGGACCAGCCGGTGGATCTCCTCGGCCTGGTCGACGGGGCAGATCCAGTCGTGACGGCCCACCATGACCAGCGTGGGACAGGTGATCCGCGCGAGCTCGGGACGGCAGTCGTAGGTCGGGTACTCGTGCTCGATGACGAACTTCCGGACGGCCAGGCGGTAGCGGGTGTCGGCGCGGGCGGCGTTGGCCGCGGCCGCCAGGGCCCGGCCGTGGAAGTAGAGCGGCCGGATCGTCTCGAACGCGCGGCGGAAGCTCTCGTCGTCGGAGAGCGAGCCGTCCCAGAGCGCCCGGTAGGCCGCCCACTGCTCGGGCGTCGCCTGGCGGCGGGCGTTCGCCTCGGCGCGGGGCATGAACGCGTGACTCGCGGCCGCCCCCACGACGGCCAGGGTGCGGAGGGCCTCGGGGTACCGGGCGGCGTACATGAGGCCGAGAAACCCGCCCCAGCTGATCCCGAGGACGTGGACCGGCCCCAGGCGGAGCGCCTGCCGCACCCCCTCGACGTCGGCGACGAGCCGGTCCTGCGTGCACTCCTCCACCGGCCCCCACGCGGAGCGCCCGTGGCCGCGGTGGTCGTAGAAGACCATCCGGAGGCCGAGGATTCCGGCCAGAGGCCCGAGCGATCGCAGGAGGCCCGACGAGTCGGTCCCCGGCCCGCCGTGGAGGCAGAGGCAGGGGTCGCCCTCGCCGAGGGTCTCCGCGTGGAGCGCCGTCCCGTTGACCGCGAGCTCCATGGTCCGGCGCCCCGCGTTACCGGCCCGTCCAGCGCACGCTCTTGAGCGACTGGTAGATCCCGCCGTAGGCGGGGATGGGGACGAATCCCTCGTAGGTCTGGCGCGTCACGTAGACCTGCTGGGGGAAGTAGAGGAACACGTACGGGGCGTCCTCCATCAGGATCCGCGAGAACTCGGCGTAGTGCTTCTTCCGCTCGGCCTGGCCCGCGGCTCGCCGCGCGGCCTCGAGCGCCGCGTCGGCGCGGGGGTTCCGGTAGTGCGCGAAGTTTCGCCCCTTCCACTGGCCCGAGTGCCAGATCGAGTAGGCAAAGGGATCCGGATCGTGGAAGTTCGTCCAGCCGACGACGATGCCTTCGAATTCGGAGGCGAAGAGCTTCTTGACGAAGGTCGGCCAGTCGAGGGGCTCGATGCGCGCCTCGACGCCGACCTTCTTCAGGTACTCCTGGACGATGATCGCCGTGTCCTTGACGTTCTGGTCGGCCTGGTCGTGCCGGAGCGAGAACGTGAAGCGCTTGCCGTCCTTGGCGAGGACGCCGTCCGGGCCTGGCTTCCAGCCCGCCTCGGCCAGGAGCGCCTTGGCCCGATTCGGGTCGTAGGCGTACGGCTTCACCGCGGGGTCGAAGGCCCAGCTGCCCGGCGGGAACTGTCCGGTGGCGACCGCCCCGTACCCCTGGAGGACCTCCCGCACGATGGCCGGGACGTCGACCGCGTGGTAGAGGGCGCGGCGGACCCGCAGGTCGTCGAAGGGGGGCAGGTCCTGGCGGAAGCCGAAGTAGGTGTAGGAGGTGTTGTCGGTGGCCAGGACCTTGAGGCCGGGCGTCTGCTTGAGGCGCCCGACCTCGGTGAGGGGCGGCCGCTCGATGAAGTCGACGCCGCCGGCCCGCAGCTCCTGGAGGAGGACCACCGCATCGGGGATCACGCGGTAGATCAGGCGGTCGAGGGCCGGCCGCCCCCCGTGGTAGTCGGCGTTGGCCTCCATGACCAGGCGGTCGCCGCGCCGCCACTCGACGAACTTGAACGGCCCGGTGCCGACCGGCTTGCGGTTGTACTCGGCGGTGTTGAGGTCGGCGCCCTTCAGCAGGTGCTCCGGGATGATGCCGGCCCGCGGGTTGACGAGGACAGCCAGGAAGGCGCCGTAGGGATAGCGCAGCCGGAAGCGCACCGTGTGGTCGTCGAGGACCTCGATCGGCTTGACGGGGAGCTCCTCGGGCTTCCGGGGGTTGTCCTTCTGGGTCAGCTCGGGGAAGCCGACCAGGGCGTCGAAGTAGGCGCGATGGGGGGTGGTGACCTTCGGATCGAGGACGGAGTAGAAGGTGAAGGCGACATCCCGCGCCGTGAAGGGCTTGCCGTCGTGCCACTTGACGCCCTTCCGCAGCTTGAACGTGTAGGTGAGGCCGTCGCGCGACACCTCCCAGGACTCGGCGAGGAGGGGCTTCACGCCGAGCTTCTCGTCCAGCTCGACGAGGCTGTCGAACATCGGCCACTCGGCGATGTAGGACTGGCCGTCGGTCGCCACCACCGGGTTCAGGCTGGTGGCGTCGCCGAGGAAGCCGATGACGAAGTCCTTCCCGGCGGCGCGAGCCGCGCCGGGCCCCAGCACCGGCAGCGCGGCCGCCAGCGTCAGGAGGAGCGTTGCCAGGACCGTGGGGCAGATCGTGATCCGGGAGCGCATGTGCATCCTCCTATCCGGAGCCCGAGCGGAGCGCGGGGTCGAGCGCGTCGCGCAAGCCGTCGCCGAAGAGGTTGAAGCCGAGGACGGTGACGAAGATCGCCAGCCCCGGGAACGTGGAGACCCACCACGCCGAGGCCAGGAACTGTCGCCCCTCGACCACCATGTTGCCCCAGCTCGGCAGCGGGGGCTGCACCCCCAGGCCGAGGTAGGACAGGCCCGACTCGATGAGGATCGTCTGGCCCAGGAGCAGCGTGCTCTGGACGATGACGGCGGGGAGTGCATTGATCAGGAGGTGCCGGACGAGGATCCGGCGGTGACTCGCCCCCAGCGCGCGGGCCGCCTCGACGAACTCGCGGGTCCGGAGGGAGAGGCACTCGCCGCGGACGATCCGCGCCACCGGCGCCCAGGTGACGAGGCCGACCACCAGCGCCGTGTTGAGGAGGCTGGCGCCGAAGAGGGCCACGACGACCAGGATCAGGAAGAGCGCCGGCACCGACATGAAGACATCGGTCACCCGCATGAGCCCCGTGTCGGCGGCGCCGCCGAAGTAGCCGGCGGTGCCTCCGACGAACGTGCCGACCAGGACCGCCAGCGCCGTCGCCAGGAAGCCGACCTGGAGCGACACGCGGCTCCCCCAGATCACCCGCGTCAGGATGTCCCGCCCGAACCCGTCGGTCCCGAGCCAGTGGGCGGCGGTCGGCGGCTTGAGCCGCTGCAGGAGCGACTGGGTGGAGTAGCCGTAGGGCGCCATGGCCGGCGCCAGCGTGCCCGTGGCCAGCATGACGGCCACCACGAGCCCCCCGAGGGCCCCGCGCCGGCTGCGGGCGAGCCGTCTGGCGGCGTTCACGCGTAGGAGATCCGCGGGTCGATGAGGCAATAGGCGAGGTCGGTGAGGAGGTTCGCCGCGATCACGATGGTGGCGACCAGGAGATTCACGCCCATGATCACGGGATAGTCACGCTCGAACACGGCGCCCACCGCGAGCCGCCCGATCCCCGGCCAGGCGAAGACGGTCTCGGTGAGGACGGCCCCGCCCACCAGCGTCGGGAGCGACAGCCCGACGACGGTGACGACCGGGATCAGGCCGTTGCGCAGGGCGTGACGCCAGATCACGCGGCCGCCCGGGACGCCCTTGGCCCGCGCCGTCCGCACGTAGTCCTGGCGCAGCACTTCGAGCAGGCTCGAGCGGGTGAAGCGCATGAAGGCCGCCATCTGGATGAGGCCGAGCGTGAGCGTCGGGAGGACGGCGTGGCGGAGGCGGGCGGCGAGGTCCGCCTCGTGGCCGTACTCGCTCACGCCGGAGGGGGGCAGGAGGTGGAGCGCTTCCGAGAAGAGGAGGATCAGCATGATCCCGAGCCAGAAGCTCGGGAAGGAGACGCCGAAGAGCGAGACCGCCGACGCCAGCGTGTCCCAGAGCGTGTCCCGCCGGACCGCGGCCAGGACGCCCAGCGGCACCGCCACCACCAGGGCGAGGACGAGGGCGGCGCCGGTGAGCTGGAGCGTGGGACCGAGGCGGTCGAGGATCAGGGTGGCGACCGGGTCGCCCGTCTTGAACGACCGGCCGAGGTCGCCCCGGGCGGCGGCCAGCGCCCAGGTGCCGTACTGGACCAGCAGCGGGCGGTCGAGCCCGAGCCGGTGGCGGATCTGGGCCGCCACCTCCTGGGAGAACTCGCCGCCGATCAGCACCGCCTCCGGCCCGCCGGGCGCCAGGCGCATCAGCGTGAACAGGATCAGCGAGACGCCGACGAGCATCAGCGCGGCAAACCCGAGCCGCTTGGCGATGTAGCGCGCCAGGCCTCGGGTCACGCCGGAGCCAGCTTCATCTGCTCCAGTACCGCGCGGCCCAGGAGACCGTAAGGACTGGCGAGCGTCTCGATGATCTCGAAGTGGTTGTACCCTTCGGCGACCAGGAGCTGCACGGGCTTGCCGGCCGCCTTCACGGCCGCCGCGAAGTCGCGCGATTGCCGCTGGAACTCGGGGGTCTCGAGCGTGCCGTAGGCGATGATCACCGGGGCGCTGAGCGTGTCGAGATGGCGCTGCGGGCTCAGCGCCTGCTCCATCTCGTCCGTGAACTTGACGTAGCGGCTGCGCGCCGAGAGACGGACGGGCTTCAGGTCGAACGTGCCGCTGCAGCACAGCCCGCCCTTCACGATGTCGGCCGGCAGGCTGAAATCCTTGCCCCAGTCGGTGGTGAGGACGACGCCGGCCAGATGGCCGCCCGAGGAATGGCCGGAGACGTAGATGCGGCCGGGATCGCCGCCGAAGCTCCGGGCGTTGCGGTAGACCCAGGCGACCGAGCGGCGCACCTGCTCGGCCATCGGCATCAGGCTGCCGCCCACGTCCTGGACCCAGGCGAAGTCGGGCGCCACGAAATGCGCGCCAGCGCGCACGAACAGCTCGGCCAGAAACGCGTAGCTCTTGGCGAGGCCGGCCCGCCAGGCGCCGCCATGGATGAAGATGTTGATCGGCGCGTCAGGGCGCTTGGTCGGGTAGACGTCGAGCGCCTCGATGACCGTCGACCCGTAGGCGTGGCGCTGCGGCGCCCCCAGGCGGGCGCGCACGCCTTCGCTGTTGGTGGCGTAGCGCCCGATGATCTGCTGCAGGTTCGGCGCGTAGACGCTCTGGTCGTAGGCGTCGTCGAGCTCCTTCTGGTCCATGTCGAGCCACACCCGCGGCCCCTTGACCCGGGGCCCTCCCGGCGCCGGCGCGGGCTGCTGGGCGACGGCCGGATCGGTGGTCGCCGCCACGACGCCGGCCGCCGCCGTACCCAGAAACGTCCGTCGAGTCACCTGGTTGTGGACCGCGGCTGTGTTTGCCCGCATATCCCACCTCGTTTCGTCGTTGTCCAGGGACATCGCCTTGGCGCCCCACGCGGGCATCAGCCGCCGGGAAGCGCCGTCGGCTGCATGCCGGAGTCAGGCGCTTCGCCGCCGCCGCGCGCCCCGGCGACTTCGCCGAATGACGGGCGCGAGCGCCTTGTGGCCCAGCCGTTCGCCTACGAGGAGCCGAAGAGGAGGGGTCCCCACTTCTCCCGGGCCGCCTCGATGACGGCCTTGCTGGAGATGGCCACCCGCGGGAACTTGTCCTTCCACTCGTAGGGGCGCGTGGCGTCGATCAAGGCCCGCGAGTTCAGCCCCTTCTGTCCGGCGGGAATGATCGGGTCGAGGGGCCCCGACCACATCCGGCGGACGATGTCGATGTCCTTTTCCGGGTCCGAGCGCGTGCAGATCGCCCACAGGACGTCCCAGGTGTTGGTCGGGTCGATGTCGTCGTCCACCACGACCACATAGCGGCCGAGATAGGCGCCGGCCCGGCACGACATGGCGCCCAGCGCCGCCTGGCGGGCGTGGCCGGCGTAGCGCTGCTTGATGGAGACGACGACCAGGAGCCGGGTGCCGCCCGCCGGATGGCACCACACGCCCTGGATGTCGGGGATCCCGGCCTTCTCCATCTCGTCCCAGATCAGCGCCGAGCGCATGACCGCGCGATACGCCGTCAGCTCCGACGGCGGCTTGCCGGGCGGGCTCCCGAGCATGATCGGGTTCGAGCGGTACATCACACGCTCGACCTCGATGGTGGGCTCCGGACGGGTATCGCTCGCGTAGTAGCCGGTCCACTCGCCGAAGGGGCCTTCCGGGACCTGGCGGTCCGGGTAGGCGGTGCCCTCGATGACGATCTCGGAGTTCGCGGGCAGCGGGAGACCGGTCTCCGGCCCCTGGATCACCTCGAACGGCTCGCCCAGGACGCCGCCGATCCAGTCGTACTCGGAGACGCCGTAAGGGACCTCGATGCTCCCGGCCAGGAAGACGAGAGGGTCGTGGCCCAGCGACACGGCCACCTTCATCGGCTTCCCCGAGGCGAACCATTTCTCCCGGTGGATCCGGCCGTGTTTGCCGGGGGAGATGTAGAAGCCCACGGTCCGCTCGTCGTGGATCATCACGCGGTAGCAGCCGAGGTTCACCCAGCCCTCCTCGGGATCCCGGGTGATGTCCACGCTGCCCGTCCCGATGTAGCGGCCCCCGTCGTGCTCGTGCCACTTCGGCGTCGGGAACTCGAGGACGTTGACGGCCGACCCCGTCTCCACGTGCTCCATCACCGGCCCGGAATCCACCAGCTTGGCGGGAATGGGCATGATCTTCTTCGAGTGCTGGCGCCAGGCCTGCACGAGCTGCATGGGGGAGGTGACGTTCGTGTCGAGCCCCAGCGTCAGCGCGGTGCGCTTGAGCGAGCCCAGGGAGTTGACGAGGATCCGGTAGCCGGCGGGGTACCCCTTCACCTCGTCGAACAGCACCGCCGGGCCGTTCTCCCGATGCTGCGCGAGCTCGGTGATGGCCCCGATCTCGATGTCCCAGTCCGCCCCCTTGACCGTCTTGACCTCGCCCAGGGCGTCCGCGCCCTCGAGCCATCCGGTGAGATCACGCAGGCTCATCGGTCTCCTCCTGGTTGGCTGGACGGCCAGTGCGGGCCCCTGCGGGAGCGTCGAGCGTCGCGGGCACGATCGTGCGCCCATCCATGCTCCGCGCTCGCGCTACTATAGCATCCGGCGCGATCGGCCCTCAATTCGAGGGCCGAGGTGCCCGGGGCGGGGGTACGCGAGAATCCGATCCTTGCCCTCAGGCCCGGGCGGGCCGCGGCACCGGCCGGTCGGCGAGGAGCGGTGGCTCGCCCTCCAGCGTCGTCCGATGCATCCGGCGGCGGTACCGGACGTCGTCGAACTCGGTGGCGCAGTGCTGGGTGCACCGGTTGTCCCAGAGGACCGCATCGCCCACGCGCCACCGGTGCCGATAGACGACCTCGGGCCGCGTGGCGAACTCCTGCAGGTAGCGGATGAGGTCGCGCGCTTCGTCCTCGGGCAACCCCTCCACCTGGCACGCCCACCGGCCGATGTAGAGCGCCGTCCAGCCCGAGCGCGGGTGGCGGCGGGCGATGGGATGCCAGACGTCGGGGCGGTTGGCCTTCTGCTCGTCGGTCAGCGGCCCGAGGTGGGGGTAGTGGACGTGGTGGAGCCGGACGCGGCTGAAGCAGGCCCGCCGGCCCGCGATCGTCCGGCGAATGTCGGCGGGGAGCGCGGCGAAGGCGGCGTAGGTGTCGGCGAACAGCGTGTCGCCCCCCTCGGGCGGGATCTCCAGGGCGTAGAGGAACGACCCGTCGTTGGGGATGGCCTTGTCCTCACCGTCCGAGTGCCAGCCCCAGCCGGCGCGCGTGAGCCCGACGGGCCGGCCGTCCTCCTCGACGTTCGAGACCACGAAGACCTCGGGGTGCGTGGGAAGGTTGAACTCGAGGGGCTCCATGACGTGGAGCGGCCCGAGGCGGCGGGTGAAGGCGACGTGCTGGGCCGGCGTCATCCGGACGTCGCGGAAGAGCAGGATGCTGTAGCGGGTCCAGGCGGCCTCGACGGCGGCGACCGTCGGCCCGTCCAGGTCACGCGTGAGGTCGACGCCGACGACCTCGGCGCCGAAGCTCGGGTGCATCGGCCGCAGCTCCGTGGGCATGGCGTTCCTCCTCACACCTCGGCGAGACCGCCGCCTCCGCGGGGGTCGGTGGCGCCCGTGGCGCGCCCGCTGGCCGGGTCGACGGCGATCAGGCACACCCGCCCGCCGTAGGCGTCTTCTCGGAGCCCGAGCCCTCGCGCCGTCAGCGCGTCGCGCACGTCGGGCGGCAGCGGGAAGAACGGCTCCACCCGCACGTCGGCGAGGTCGCCCTCGCAGTGGACGCGCGGGCTCGTCACGGCGGCGGCCGGCGAGCGCCCGAAGTCGATCAGCTCGACCAGGACGTGGCCCATGGCGCTGATCTTCCGGCCCCCGTGCGGCGAGCCGAGGACGTGGCGGACCCGGCCGCCCTGGAGGACGATGGCCGGCCCGCCCCCGTAAATCGGGCGCTTGCCCGGCGCGATGGAGTTGGCCCGGCCCGGGTGGGGGTCGAAGGCCATCATGTTGTTGTTCAGCATGAAGCCGAGGCCCGCGGTCACCACGCCCGAGCCCGTGCCCACCGAGTGCGTGAAGGAGACCGCCGAGCCGTCCCCGTCGAGCGTGGATACCTGCGTGGTGCCGGGCAGCGGCGCGGCTGCCCGCTCCTCGTCGATCCGCCCGCGCAGCCGGGCGGCGTGGCGGAGGTCGACCATCGTCGCCGGCAGGTCGGCGGCGGCGGGATCGGTCATGTACCGCGCCCGATCGCGGAACACCCAGGCCAGCGCCCGCGCCATCAGATCGTAGTAGTCGGCTGATCCCGCTCCCAGCGCCGCCACGTCGTAGCCCTCGAGCACGTTCAGCAGCTCGACCAGCAGGATCCCGATGTGGGGCGCCGGGTCGGTCGAGACCGTGTACCCGCGGTACGTCCCGTAGAGAGGCTCGCCGACGAGACACCGGCACTCGGCCAGGTCGCTCGCCGTCACCGGTGCCCCGTTGGCCTCCAGGTCGCGGGCGAGCCGCCGCCCGATCGACCCCGTGTAGAAGACGTCGGGCCCTTCGTCGGCGAGGGCCCGGAGCGTCCGCCCGAGGTCGGGCTGGACGATCCGCTCGCCGATGGCGGGGGCCCGCCCTTGGCGGGTAAAGATCGCGAGGCACGCCTCGGTGGCGGAAAGCATCTCGGAGCCGTCGAACCGGTCGGCCGTCTGCTGGACGGGGTTCTCGGCCCGCCAGTACTGATGCATGTAGGGATCGACGGGAAACCCTTCCTCCGCGAAGCGGATGGCCGGTGTGAGGAGCGCCTTCCACGACACGCGTCCGCTGCCGAGGCGCTCGAAGGCGGTGTAGGTGCCGCGCACGAAGGTCGGCACGAGGACCGAGGCGTACCCGCGCACGGGGGCGCCGGCGGGCGCCCGCTCGTACATGTCGGCCGCCGCCCGGCTGCCGGCGTAGCCCATGAAGTCGACGAGGCAGTGGCGGCCGGTCGGCGCGTGGAAGACGTTCATGGTGCCGTTGCCCGCGATGGTCGTCATGGCGGGGGAGACCACCGTCTGGGCGAAGGCGGTGGCGATCGCGGCGTCCACCGCGGACCCGCCGAGGCGGAAGACGTGGGCCCCGGCCAGCGCGGCCAGAGGCTCCGGACAGACGACGACCCGACTCATGTCGTGGCCCACCATAGACGATCGCGAGGCCCGCCGACAACCGGGTCCGGCAGGCCCGGCCCGCTTGACACCCGGCAGGCGGCACGGTATCAAGGGCCAGGCGTCGACCGCCCTCAACCCCATCGCTCACCCGGCGGGAGGACAGTCATGCGGCTCCTGGTGGTGCTCGGGCTCGTGGTCGCGGTCGTACTCGGCGGGACACCGGCCGGAGCGCAGGCGCCCGGCCCCCTGCTCACGGCCGCCCAGCTCTACAACCCGGAGGACATGAGTCCCTGGAACTACACGGCCGTCGCCACGGTGGACATCTGGGCCCACTTCATGGAGCCGCTGACGGTCTTCGACCGGAAGGGCGAGTTGCACGGAGTGGTGGCGGAGAGCTGGCAGGTCGTGTCCCCCACCGAGTGGATCGTGAAGATCCGCCAGGGCATGCGGTTCCACGACCCGAAGTACGGGGAGCTGACGGCCGAGGACGTGAAGTTCACGCTGGACCGCGCCGTGCAACCCGCCGAAGTCATCCGCCGCCTCCTCCCGAAGCCTGTCCAGGACGGCTCGGTCGAGGTCGTCGACAAGTACACGATCCGCTGGAAGCTGGGCGGGACCGGGACCGGGAGCCTGCCGAACTACATGTCCCTGGTCCACATCACCTCGAAGGCGTACGTCGAGGGCGAAGGCAAGGAGACGTTCAAGCGGCGGCCGATGGGGACCGGCCCCTATCGGTTCGTCGAGTGGCTCACCAACCAGCGCGTCGTCGGCGAGGCGTTTCCGGGCTACTGGGGGCCCAAGCCCGGCTTCGGGCGCGTCGTGTGGCGGATCCTGCCCGACGCGCTGACGGCCAAGAACGCGCTCCTGGCGGGGGAGATCGACCTCTACCAGTTCGTCCCGCCGGAGGCCATTCCGGAGGTCCAGCGGAACCCGAAGACCCGGGTCGTGGAGACCCTGAGCGCCCGGATGCTGTTCATGGTCATCAACGCGGCCGAGCCGCCGCTCGACAACAAGCTGGTCCGCCAGGCGCTCAACCACGCCGTCGACAAGAAGACGCTGGTCGAGCAACTCTACCGCGGCCGGGCGGTCGCGCTGCGGGCGCCGATGCAGGAGACGATCCCGGAGCTGAACCGGAATCTGGGCGGCTACCCCTACGACCCCCAGAAGGCGCGCGACCTCCTGAAGCAGGCCGGTTACCGGGGTCAGCCGATCAAGGTGAACACGCCCATCGGGCGCTACACCCTCGACAAGGAGCTGGGCGAGGCGGTCGCCGGAATGCTCGAGAAGGTCGGCGTGACGGTGGAGTTCAAGGCCTCGGAGTGGGGCGGCTACGCGCAGCCGCTGTTCTCCGGCAAGGCCTCGGGGATCAGCCTGATCGGCATGGGAAACACGGTCTTCCTCCCCGACTGGGTGTTCACGCTGTGGCTCCTGCCGGGCGGCCAGGGTGAGGTCTACACGAAGGGCCGGCCGGCCAACTGGGAGGGTGACGTCGCCCGGCTCTCGCTGATGGCCCGCGGCAACCGGGAGCGGCAGGCGCTGGTCGAGAAGCTTCAGGCCGAGGCCCTCGACTTCGCGCCCTGGATCCTCCTGGTCAATCTGAAGGACGTCTACGCGCTGAGCGACCGGGTCGTCTGGGAACCGTACCCGAACGAGATGCGCAGCCTGAAAGACGCGCGGCCCCGCAACTAGGCGCCAGCGGCGCCCCCGGCCGCCGTGGGCGCCTACATCGGGCGTCGGCTCCTCCAGAGCGCGCTGACCGTCCTCGCCGTCGGCGCGCTCGTCTTCGCCTTCATGACGGTGGCCGGCGATCCGGCCATCCTGCTGCTGCCCCCGGAGGCCGGGACGGCGGAGCTCGAGCGGTTCCGGCACGAGCTCGGGCTCGATCGCCCCGCGGTCGTCCGCTACATCACCTTCATGACCCGGTTCTGGTACAGCGACTCGGTGCGGTCCTTCCGGTACAGTGATCCGCTCCTGCCCCTGATCCTGGGGCACCTCCGCTGGACCCTGGTGCTGGCCGCGGCCGCGATGACGCTCGCGCTGGCCCTGGCGCTCCCGCTCGGAGCGTGGGCCGCGCGACGGCGCGGTCGGCTCGTGGACGTCCTGATCCGGCTGCTGGCCGTGGTCGGCGAATCGGTGCCGTCGTTCGTCACCGCGATCCTGCTCATGTATCTGCTGGCCGTCTGGTTCCCGATCCTTCCGGTGGCCGGGCTGGGGGTGCCGCACGCCGTGCTTCCCGTCGCCACGCTCACGCTCTTCCAGGTGGCGGTGCTCCTCCGGCTCCTCCGCTCGGAGCTTCTCGACGTGCTGGGCCAGGATTACGTGCGGACGGCCCGCAGCAAGGGGGTCGGGGAGGGGGGGATCCTGGCCCGCCACGCGCTCCGGAACGCGCTGATCCCCGTGGTGGCCATGGCGGGGCTGCTCTTCAACGGCCTCGTGGTGGGCGCCGTCGTGGTAGAGCCCATCTTCGCCTGGCCGGGCCTGGGCTGGCTCCTGGTCCAGTCGGTCTTCGCCCGCGACTACCCGGTCGTGGTGGGCGGGGCGACCATCGCCGCCGTGGTGGTCGCCCTGGTGAACCTCGGGGTGGACGTCCTGCAGGTGTGGATCGACCCGAGGATCCGCACGGCGTGAGGGTGCCCCGCTGGATCGGCGGCGACCTCGCCCTCGGGCTGTCGCTGGCGCTCCTGCTCGCGGTGACGCTCCTGGCGGCGTGGCCGAGCCTGGTCACGAGCCAGAATGCGGCCCGCCAGAGCCTGCTCGACCGGCACCGGCCGCCGGGACACGTGGGCGAGGCGGGCCGCGCGCACCCGCTCGGGACCGATCATCTGGGGCGGGACGTCTGGAGTCGCTTGGTCCACGGGGCCCGGGCCTCGCTCACGGTCGGTTACGCGGGGCTGGTGCTCGGGGCGGGGTTCGGCGTGACAGTCGGGCTCCTGGCGGGATTCCGCGGGGGCGCGCTGGACCGCGGGCTGGTGGCGGTGATCGACGCCTACCTGAGCTTCCCCTACATCCTGATCGCGATCGTGTGGGCGGCGGTGGTCAGCATGACGATCGGGACCCTGGTCCTCATCATCGCGCTGCGCGGCTGGGTGGAATTCGCGCGGGTCGTGCGGGCGCAGGTGCTGTCGATCCGGGAGCGGGAGTTCGTGATCGCCGCCCGCGCGCTCGGGGGCAGCGACGCGCGGCTGGTGGGGCGCCACGTGCTGCCGAACGTCCGGGGCGCCATCCTGGTCATCGCGGGGTTTCAGCTCGGGCGGCTCATCCTCCTCGAATCGACCCTCTCCTTCCTGGGCCTGGGGATCCAGCCGCCGACTCCGGCCTGGGGGGCCATGCTCGCCGACGCCCGGCTCTACCTGACGCAGGCCTGGTGGACGGTGGCCTTCCCGAGCGCGACGATCTCGCTGGTGGTGCTGGCGGCGAACTTCCTGGGAGACAGCCTGCGGGACCGCCTCGACCCGACCATCCGGGGCCGGCTATGATCTTGCCGGCTGGAAGAGCTCCACGACGTTGCCGGACGGATCCTCGCAGAGGATCTGCTGGCCGCCCGGCCCCGTGACGATCTCGTTCCGGAACTTCACCCCCTGCCCCCGGAGCTCGCCGACGATGGCGGCGAGGTCCGCCACCTCGATGACGAATCGATTCCAGCCGCCGGGCTCCGGCCGGCGGCCGTCCGGCATCGGCCGGGCCGCCGAGGCCGACGGGCCGGCCACCCAGAGGGTGAGATCGCCACGCGAGAGAATCGCCATGGCCGGACCGGCCTGCCGCTCGAGCTTGAAGCTCAGCCGCGTCGTGTAGAAGGCCACCGCGTCGTCCACGTTGCTCACCAGATACCGTACCTGTGCCATCGCTCTCTTCGCTCCCGCCCGAGGTGGTCCGTCAGACGGTGATCGGCGTCGCGGAGTAGTCGCCGGTGACGGTCAGCAAGAGGACGTCGGCCGTGTCCTTGATCTGCGACTCGAACGTCCCGGTGAGCGTGCCGTCGGCCTGGTTCAGGGTCAGGAACAGCCGGACGTTGTCGGTGCCGATCGGCGCACCGGTGTCCAGCTTCTGCAACAGGAAGCGGAAGAAGGCCTCGTACGTGTCGCCGCCCGTCCTCTTCCACGCGCCGTGGGCGCTGGTCTCGAGCAGGGTCCCGAACGGCGTGCCCGGCACCGCGTAGCGCCGCGACTCGGTGACGACGCCCCCGGTGTGGAACGAGATCAGGTCGTTGAACTGCCCCAGGGGCGGATTCGTCGCGGTGACCGTGCCGAACCAGGAGCCCACGATGTCCTGATCGTTCCCGCCTTGCGCACGCGCCGCCCCGGCGCTCACCGCCGTGACCGCCGCCACCACCCCGGCCGTGAGGACCTTCCGCCTGTCCAGCTCCATGGTGGGTCTCCTTTTTCTTCGGAGGTGTC
>DASYQW010000088.1 GCA_036005065.1 Candidatus Methylomirabilota bacterium
GGCGGTCTCGCCCCGTCCGATCCCCGCCGAGCAGTACCGCGGGCGGCTCCTTCGCCGCGCCGGGCCTCCCGGTGCCGAGGGCTCGATCGTCGAGATCAGCCCGGCAGACGCAGGCTGGTCGTACGTCGGGTTCTCGGCCCACCGGCTGGCGCCGGGCGCCGCGATCCGGCGGCCGGCAGCGGCCGAGGAGCGACTCATCCTCGTGCTCGAGGGCCGGGCCACAGTGCGGGTGGGGACGGAGGTCTTCGCCGACGTCGGGAGTCGCGACAGCGTCTTCGACGGCCCGCCGCCGCCGGTCATCCTCGCGGCGCCGGAGACCGAGCTCGAGATCGGCGCCGAGACGACGGCGCTGATCGGCCTCGCGACGGCGCCGGCCGGGCCCATCCGGCGGACCGCGCTGATCGAGGACACGGAGATCCTCGTCGAGTCGCGCGGCTCGGGCAACACGGCGCGGCGGATCCATCACCTGCTGCCCCCGGGGGCCGAGGCCGGCCGGCTGATCGCCTACGAGGTTTTCACGCCCGGCGGCAACTGGTCGAGCTATCCGCCGCACAAGCACGACACCGAGGACCCGCCCCGCGAGGCGTACCTGGAGGAGCTGTACTTCTACCGGTTCGCCCGACCGCAGGGGTACGCGCTCCAGCGGGTTTACACCGCCGACCGGGCGCTCGATGAGATCATGGCGCCGATGGACGGTGACCTCGTGCTCGTGCCGGCCGGCTACCACCCGGTCGGCTCGCCGGCAGGCTACGACTGCTATTACCTCAACGTGATGGCGGGTCCCAATCGGTCCTGGCACTTCACGGTCGATCCCGATCACACCTGGCTCATGGATTGGGATCCATCGGCCCCACAATCGAGATGAGCGCTCCGAGATGACGGCTCCACGATCCAGGCCCCGGGAGACGGTCCGATGACGATGACGATGGTCGACAGCCCACTCCTGCGCATGGTGCAGTCGAGCCCGACCGACTACTGGAACGATTCATGTGCGGTAGACGAGCTGCGGTACGCCATCGAGCGGGGTGCCGTGGGGGCAACGTCGAACCCGAGCATCGTTCTCGAGGTCTTAAAGAAGGAGCGCGATCACTGGGTCCCGCGCGTCCTCGCCCTGGCCGCCGAGAACCCTTCGTGGACGGAGGCCGACCTGACCTGGGCGATCGTCGAAGAGATGGCGGTGCGGGCGTGCGAGCTGCTCGCTCCCGTCTACGAGCGCGAGGGCGGCCGCGCCGGCCGCCTGTCCATCCAGACGAACCCCGCCAACTACCCGAACGTGGAGCGCATGCTCGAGCAGGGCCTCCGTTTCGCGTCTCTTGCCCCGAACGCCCAGGTGAAGTTTCCGGCTACCCGCGCGGGCATCGCCGCGACCGAGGAGGCGACGTACCGAGGCGTCAACATCAACGCCACCGTGTGCTTCACGGTTCCCCAGGCGCTCGCGGTCGGCGAAGCGGTCGAGCGGGCCCTGCGCCGGCGTGAGGCGGACGGCCTGGACGTCGCCTCGATGCATCCGGTCTGCACGCTGATGATCGGCCGGCTGGACGATTGGATGCGGGTGCTCGCCGACCGGGACGACATCGCGATCGATCCGGCGGCGCTCAATTGGGCGGGCATCGCGGCTTTCAAGCGGGCCTACGGGATCTACCGGGAGCGTGGCTATCGAGCCCGGTTGCTGGCGGCGGCGTACCGGCATCGGCTGCACTGGACCGAGCTCGTGGGGGGCGACGTCATCCTCACGATGACCCACCAGTGGCAGGCCCGGTTCAACGCCTCGGGCATCGATCCGCGGCCACGGATCGATGTGCCCGTCG